>NZ_JAFENV010000012.1:0-42141 GCF_016892225.1 Staphylococcus sp. GDY8P47P
CACTTAATATTACAATTCGTCTTATAAAAATAATTATTTAGGTTCACCGTGTACTAAAATGCTACTAATAAAGTCAATCGTTTTTTTTATGAAACCGAATACGTCTGTCATTTGATTCCACTCCTTCATTAATATTTAAATTACACTTTAATTGTAAGCACCTGAGGATAAATTTGGCGTTTATTGCGTAATTGCCCATTAATATTGCGTATTTGTATGTTTATATATTTCAATTTATATTGTTTTGCATAGAAAGCAATTCTTGTACGTAACTATCCTTCACCTCGTAAACAACAGGATTACTTTTTAACTTAATTAATTTGCTTTCATATTTTTTTATTACCTCATTAACTTTATTTCTTGAATATCCTGCGATATCTTTGACTCCTTTAATAGTAATTCTAGAATATTTACTTCCCAAAATTTTATCTTGAAGTAATATAAAGAGAACATCTGAATCATATTTATTCAATTCTTGTTGATCAAGTGCCATTGCAAGTCTTTTAAGGATTTCTGTATTATTTTCAAAAGTTTCTATCTATTTCTAATAATAAATCAGCAATCTTATATTTAAACCTTCGCAATAAAACAAAAAAACTAGAAACCTCGATTCCTCAGGATTTCTAGTTCTTTAAACTTACCTTATTTATATTCTGGGACAACTACACGCCAACCATGTGTATCTTCTAATTTACCACTTTGGATACCAGTATATGTGTCGTATAATTTTTTAGTAATTTCTCCTGGCTCGTTATTGTTAATAACGATTTCTCTATCTTCATACTTTAATGTACCGACTGGAGAAATAACTGCTGCTGTACCTGAACCGAATACTTCAGTTAATTCACCTTTGTCGTAAGCTTCGAATAATTCATCGATTGACACTTTACGTTCTTCAACCTCATAGCCTAACTCTTTAGCTAATTCAATGATTGATTTACGTGTAATACCTGGTAAGATACTTCCATTTAAAGCAGGTGTAACTAATTTACCATTTTCAACGAAGAAGATGTTCATACTACCAACTTCTTCAACATATTTTTGTTCTACACCGTCTAACCATAATACTTGATCATAGCCTAAATTATTAGCATTTGTTTGTGCTAATAAGCTTGCAGCATAGTTACCTGCTACTTTAGCGAATCCTACACCACCGCGTACGGCACGAACATATTCATCTTCAACGTAAATTTTAGTTGTTTTTAAAGTGTCTCCGCCATAATACGCGCCTGATGGAGATAAAATAATTAATAATTTATATTGATGAGATGCTCTTACTCCTAAAATGCCTTCAGTCGCAAATACAAACGGACGGATATATAATGATTGTCCTTCTCCCTCAGGTACCCAATCACGTTCAACGTCTACTAATTGTTTTAAACCTTCTAGTAATAATTCTTCATCTACTTTAGGCATTTCTAATCGTGCTAATGAATCATTAATACGTTTGAAGTTTTGGTCTGGTCTAAATAATACAACTTCTCCTTCATGTTTGTATGCTTTTAAACCTTCAAATACCGCTTGTCCATAGTGAAGACCTTGTGCAGCTGGTGAAACTTCAAATGGTGCGTAAGGAACAATTTTTAAATCATGCCAACCTTTATCTACATCATAATCAAAGCTTAACATATAATCTGTAAAGTATTGACCGAACCCTAAATTACCTTCTGGTTTTTCTTTAAGCGAGTCGCGTTGTTCAAATTTAACTTTTTCTGACATGATGAAAGCCTCCTAAATAAATCTTAGTTAGTAATAGTATATTAAATTATAGCAATCTCGTAATGTTGATTCAATGAATTTTCTAAAAATTCAAACTAAATACTAATTGTAAACCCTTTCTTTAAAATAACATACTTTAGTAAATTTTTAATGGCCGTTACTAACTAATTTCGGATAAAAAAGAAAACCTCAAACATTTCGTCTGAGGTTCTGTGTTATATGACTTGTATGACAGTCAAACTTTATTTATTTTGTTCTTTTTCTTCAATTGCTTTTAACATTAATTCAGTCATACCAGCTAAATCGTATTTAGGGTTAAAGCCCCACTCTTTACGAGAATAACTTGTATCAATATTATCTGGCCAGCTATCAGCAATTGCTTGACGTACTGGATCTACTTCATAATCTAATGCGAAGTCAGGATAATGTTTTTGGATTTCAGCTTTAATTTGCTCAGGTTCAAAACTCATAGCACTTAAGTTATAGCCATTACGTGTTACAAGTTTGTCGCTATCTGCTTCCATTAATTTAATAATTGCATCAATTGCATCATCCATATACATCATATCCATGTATGTGTCTTTAGCAATATAGCTTGTGTAACGACCTTTTCTAACCGCTTCAAAATAAATTTCAACAGCATAATCAGTAGTACCGCCACCTGGTTCTTTAACATGAGAGATAAGTCCTGGGAATCTCACACTACGCGTATCGACACCAAATTTTGTGAAATAGTATTGGCATAATAACTCACCTGCAACTTTGTTCACACCATACATTGTAGTAGGTTGTTGAATTGTATTTTGTGGTGTATCTTTCTTAGGCGTTGAATCACCAAATGCACCAATTGAACTTGGTGTGAAGAAATGTAATTCATACGTTCTAGCTGTTTCTAATGCGTTCATTAGACCGCCCATATTTAAATCCCATGCTAATAAAGGATTTTTCTCTGCAGTCGCTGATAATAATGCAGCCATATGCATTAACGTATCTGCTTTAAAGTTCTCAACGATTGCCATCATAGCTTCACGATTTGTAACATCTAATACTTCAAACGGACCATTGTTAACTGGTGAATCTTCTTCCGGCTCTCTAATATCCGTAGCTAATACATTGTCATTTCCGTAAATTTCTCTGCATTTTAATACCAACTCAGTACCAATTTGACCAAGTGCTCCTGTAATTACGATTCTTTCCATAAATAAAAAACTCCCTTTGTGTGTTTACCACGAATTATTGTCCTTTTAGGGTGTACATAATCCCTATTTACATGCTTATTATAATATAAAAGCGCTTTCTTGTATACTCACAAAGTACACTCTTTTAAATTCATTTTATTTTTGAAAAGTCAGAGATACATACTCTTCATAACGTTATATTTATTAATTGTTTTTAAAATTATTGTAAATAATTTAATGAGTAAGCTTAAGGCTTTGCGACTTATGCTAATATGAGAATGTAAATTTCATCTAATAAAGGAGGCAAATATGAAGCGATATCTTATTCCACTTTTAGTTTTATGTTTTATCGTATTTGGTATTACAACTGGTACCTCTTATGCAGCTGAATCACAGGCAACACAAGCTACTAACACAACAGCTACCGCAGAAGTACCACAATCTGCTTCAAAAGAAGCATTATCAGCTAACATTGAATCAACTAATAAACCTTTATCTCTTGAGTCAAACAACGTTTCACATAATTACCAAGCCACACCTTCGTCTGAAACAACTTCACATCTTAATTTTGAAACGTCTACAACACAAAACACTACTTCAGAGAAGCATAATAATTCATCTCAAGGTTCTGCCTTTTCACAAGAAAAAGCTACACCTGAACCTGCTACAAACGAAAATAATACATCTTCACAAGAAAAAGCATCGTCTGAATCCACTTCAAATGAAAATAATACATCGCAATCCCATGATACGGAGGTGAAACCTTCTCCTTCGACGTCGGAGCAAAGCAAGTCTAAGCAAGTAGAAACTACAAAAGAATCTACTTCCACTAAAGTTAAACAAACACCTCAAGAATCAACTCAACAACAGCAAAAGCGTAATGTTCCAGAATCACAACAATCTACACCTGCTTCAAAGCAAGTATCTAAAAATAGCAATACTACATCAGAACAAGCAGCACCTAAATCTCAACATGTGACTGTCAACAAAAGAATGGCAACTACTTCTGACAACACAAATGAACATACAATTTTACATACAAATGATATTCATGGCCGATTTGTAGAGGATGATGGGAGAGTCATCGGTATGGCTAAAGTAAAAGGTCTTAAAGACAAATATAATCCGGATTTAATGGTGGATTCAGGAGATGCTTTTCAAGGTTTACCTGTTTCTAACAATTCAAAGGGAGAAGAAATGGCCAAAGCTATGAATAGTGTTGGCTATGATGCAATGACTGTCGGAAACCATGAATTTGACTTTGGTTATGATCAATTACTTAAATTGCAGAAACAATTAAACTTCCCTATTGTTTCTTCTAATATCTACAAAAATGGTAAACGCGTATTTGATTTTTCAACTACAGTAACTAAAAACAATGTCCGTTATGGTATTGTAGGTGTCACGACACCTGAAACAAAAACTAAAACGTCGCCTACTGCTGTTGAAGGTGTTGAATTTAAAGACCCATTAACTAGTGTCAAACAAGCCATGAATGAGATTAAAAACAATGTCGATGTATTCGTTATCTTATCGCACTTAGGTGTAGATAAATCGACGCAAAAAACTTGGCGTGGTGATTATTTAATTGATCAACTTACGAAAGACGGTTCATTTAAACAACCTATCTTCGTATTAGATGGTCACTCACATACCGTGATTGATAACGGTGAACATTATGGTACTAATAATCTACTCGCTCAAACTGGTACTGCACTAGCAAATGTAGGACGTGTGGATTTTACTTTTCAAAATCAAAAAGCGTCTGATATCAAAGCATCATTAATCAATGTAGCGGACGCCAAAGATATCACACCTGACTCACAAATTGATGCACAAACTAAAAAGGCAAATGACGACTTCTTAAAAGAAACATCAACAGTTGTTATACCTAATAATACAGTGACGTTAAATGGTGAACGTGCTCAAGCGCGCACGCAAGAAACAAACCTAGGTAACCTAATTACGGATGCTATGGAAGCATATGCCTCTAAGAATTTCTCACATCAATCTGATTTCGCAATCACTAACGGTGGTGGTATTCGAGCTTCAATTGAAAAAGGTGAGGTTACTGAAAATGACATCATAACAGTGTTACCATTCGGTAATTTAATTTCTCAAATTCAAGTGAAAGGTTCAGATGTTGAAAAAGCATTTGAACACAGTTTAAGTGCTGATACTGAAACTCATGACGGTAAGAAGGTCTTAGGTGCAAATGGAGGATTCTTACAAGTATCTGACTCACTCAGAGTGTATTATGATATCAATAAAGCATCTGGCCAACGCATTAATGCAATCAAGGTACTGAATAAAGAGAATGGAGAATATGAAGATCTAGATCCTAACCGTACTTACTATGTAACTACCAATGACTTCACAGCTAATCAAGGAGATGGCTATGATATGTTTGGTGGACAACGTGAGGAAGGCATTTCTTTAGATGCAGTTGTCGCTCAATATATTAAGAATACAGATTTAAATCAATACAATACCGAAGAACCTGTACGTATCATTAATGGTCTACCGGAAAGTAATGAACAACCAAATACTGGTAAAGAAGATAATGATAATAATCATTCAACTAATGGACAAGATAGCCAACAACAAACACCAGATTCAAACAATGATGACAAAGACAATACCGGTCATATTAATGACAATGATGACAATACTAAAGACGATAAACAAACTGATTCTTCTAATAAAGATAATGTCATTGAATTCCCTAATAAAGACCATCAAAAAGATAATGACAACGTAATTGAAATCCCAGCTAACAATAATCAAACTCATAATAGCACTGATGATAATATTGTCATTCCAAGCGCTACCGACAAGATGCATACTAACAACATAAAAGGAAATGCAATCGAACATCACCCTACTTCAAACTTAGTGAGTATTTCTAATAACAACAAAGGAACACGAGACCAATTGACTTGTTATGCAAGTCATTCACAACATTATAAAGATGTCATTAAATTCCCAGTTCAAATGAATCCTAAAGATAATTTTTATAATGAGACACTAATAACTACTAATAGTAATGCTTCTAAAAATTCAAATCTTATGTTTACACAAGAACATGACGCCATCACATCATTACCAAATGCAGGTTTGAAAGATGGCAGTTTAGAACATGGTATCGCTATTATATTAGTAGTAGCAGGAACAGGATTAATTTACATCCGAACTCGTAAAAAATCAGCATAATTTCAAATTAAAAACCGTGTAGATGACAGTTAACAATATGTCATTTACACGGTTTATTCATAATTTTGAAAATGTGCAGATAAACACAGTAAGTTCTTTAATGTGAATACTTTAATTTTTAGTGGCCCGGCAGTCTATTTATTTAAGATTACATACTTACACTCGCAATTTCCTCACAATATTAAAGCTACTTCAACATTATACTTCTTTATTTGCTACTGCTTTTTTATAGAAATAATTAGCAACAACGATATCTACAATTGCTAACCCTACTGATTTAAATAGCGTTACTTCCTTATTATCTTCACGCCCTGAAACTTTACCGGCTACGATGTCCCCTAGTTCACCATGTAATGAATCTTTCGTTATAATTCCTTCTTCTTGAGGTACCTTTAAATCACCAGTTTCTTCCATCGCTGCTTCTACTGATTCAACGACAATTTTATTCGCTACTAACATAGACTCTGATGGTAATTCCTGCATATCTGGTTTAAATGAGCCTACTGCGTTTAAATGAACGCCGGGATGTAATGAATGTGAATATACCGGATGATTAGAATTTGTCGCAGTTACAACAACATCAGCCTCTTCCATCGCATCATCCGCTTCTTCAAAGACTTTTGTCGATACATTATAATTATTAGCTACTTCTTGAGCTAAACGTTCTGCATTTTCCTTAGTACGACTCGAAAAGTGAATTGTATCGATATTTCTAACTGCCATTACTGCAGCAATTAGTCCTTGTGCTTGATCACCAGAACCAATAACACATAGTGTTTTAGCATCTTCACGTGCCAAGTATTTAGTTGCTACTCCAGAGATAGCACCTGTACGAATCTTAGTTAAATAACTACCATCTAATACAGCTAATGTTTCCCCAGTTTCATAATCACTTAATAACACTGATCCTGTAATTGTCTTTTTGCCTTTTTTAGGATTATCTGGCGCAAATGTAACTGTTTTAATACCAACCACTTTAAGATCATCAGATAATGCTGGCATAACTAAATATCTATTACCTTCATTAAACGGTAAGACATACCTTAACGGTGTGTCTGTCTTCCCTCCTGAAAATGCCTTTAATGAATTCGCAACTTCATCAATGACTTCTTTCATGTCTAATAATGATTGCTGGTCTTGTTCATTCAAAACTAACATGTCTGATACCTCCACTTTATATTTAATATCTATTTATCTTTTACCCGTCAAAACACCAAATTGTCATTGTTAAATGGCATTATCAATACCATTATTTCAAAAATGTATATATGTTAAGTTAATTTGATTAAAGTATTAATTTAGTATTGTGCTTATATGTTAATGGTGCTATCTTATTACTATAAATAAAAGGCTTGCACAGAAGTGTAGCCTTGAGATTTCATGCTTATTATGAAACTATTTATAAACTTTTGACGCCTAGAGTGGCACGACGAAATCGTTGTGCCACTCTAATTTGTATTATTCATTAATCTTTTAAATTTTTTAGCTAGATTTCACTCTTAAATGTACTAAAAATTTTGATGTGCTTGATTTAAGTGTCTTTTCAGTTGAGTTAGCTTCTGCAAATGTACTCTGAATGATTAAAATATTATATTTGGCCCATCCTCTTTTTCACATTTCAATCCACGAAACCCTCATCATAATAAGTAGCCTTATTATTTAAAAACGCATTCAAACTATGATGATAATAGATTAACTTTTCATCAGCTTCTGGAATCGAGAACCAACCTAATGTCGAAATTTCATCTTTCATTTGTATGTCTGTTGTATAATCTTGAACCTGTGCTTTGAACATGAAAAAAAGTGTATGAACATTCATTTGTGTCGATTTACCCTCATTAACACTTACTATGTCGTTAACTTCAACTAATAATCCTGTTTCTTCTCTAACTTCCCGATTTAGCGCTTCAACTAAAGTTTCACCGTATTCAACTTTGCCACCTGGTAATGACCATCCGCCACCATCCGTATTATGAACTAATAACACGTTCCTCTCTTCATTTTGTATCAATGCATATACTACTTTTAAATCCTTCATTCATCTAACCTTCATTCATTAGGAATTTCAAATCGACTGACCAAATTTCCATTCTTTTTGACGTAAGATTCAATTTCATAACCACCACTATGTTTGATCACTTTTTGAGAGGCAACGTTTTTGGGATTTGTAGTCATTAACACTTTATCTACGCCTATTTCTTTTAGAAAAGCTTTAGCCTCTTTCAGCATCAACAAAGCAATACCTTGTCCTCTACGTGACCTACACACTCCGTAACCTACATGACCACCTATATTTACTAAGCGTTGATTCAAGTAATGACGAATATCGACTGCACCAACAATCACCTCATCCTCGAAACAAAATAATGTTGTCGTCGGTACCCAGCCGTCATCAACTTCAGTACTATTTAGATAGTCTACCATACTCTCAAATGATTCATACCTTGACATGTCTGTGTTTGAAGGCACTATTGGTTCATCATTCACATACCATTCTTGGAGGTACTTCGTTAAAGCATCTTTATCTGCATAACTCAATTGTCTTAAACGTAACACGAGTATCTCTCCTTCTGCACTATAAGCTTATATTGTTTTAGTTTCTCACTTCATATTTTAAAATTATTTGTTATAAATCAATTTTACCAAAATACTAATCTGTTCCTCACATAAAAACAAAGCATAAATTTCAAAATCAACTTTTTGTCACAATAAAAAGACTGGGACAATGAATATCATCCCAGTCTAAAAATTCTATCTTCTATTTTAATTTATTTAATAGTACCTAATTCTTTACCAACTTTTTCATAAGCAGCAATTGCTTTATCTAACATTTCTTTTGTATGTGCTGCTGTAGGCATGTTTCTCACACGACCTGTACCACGAGGTACTGTTGGGAATACGATAGATTTTACATACACGCCTTCATCTTTAAGACGTTTACTAAATTCTTGAGTTTCTTTTTCATCACCAATAATAACTGGTGTAATTGGTGTTTCTGATTCACCAGTATTGAATCCAAGTTTTTCTAAGCCATCTTTTAAATATTTAGCGTTATCCCATAATTGATCGTGTAATTCAGTAGAAGCCATTAATTTTTTCACAGCTTCTGTAATTGCTTTTGTATCTCCAGGTGCTAAAGAAGTTGAGAATAAGAATGGACGTGATTGAGCTTTTAACCAATCAATTAATTCTTTAGTTCCTGCTACGTAACCGCCAACTACACCGATAGCTTTAGAAAGTGTACCGATTTGGAAATCAATTTTATCTTGTAGGCCAAAATGTTTAACCGTACCTGCACCTTTACCCATAACGCCTGAACCATGTGCATCATCAACATAAGTAATTAAACCGAATTCTTCAGCAATTTCAACGATTTCTGGTAATTTAGCAACATCTCCATCCATACTGAATACACCATCAGTAATGTACATTACTTTATTATATTGACCAGATTCTACAGCTTCTTTTGCTTTAGCTCTTAAGTCATCCATATCAGAGTGGTTAACACGGATGATTTTAGCTTTAGATAGACGACAACCATCAATAATTGAAGCATGGTTTAATTCATCTGAAAGAATCGCATCGTTTTTGTTCATTACTGCTGAAATAGCTGCCATGTTACAGTTGAAACCTGATTGATAAGCGATAGCTGCTTCAGTACCTTTGAATTTAGCTAAAGTCTCTTCTAATTCATCGTGTAGGTCTAATGTACCGTTGATTGAACGTACGGCACCAGCACCAACACCGTGTGAATCGATAGCATGTTTAGCAGCAGATTTTAAATCTTCATTTGTTGCTAGTCCTAAGTAGTTGTTTGATGATAAGTTAATATATTGTTTCCCATTGATTGTGATTTCTGGACCATTAGCACCTTCGATAGAATCGATTTCGTTATATA
The DNA here is from genome assembly GCF_016892225.1 of Staphylococcus sp. GDY8P47P. Classification (NCBI taxonomy): domain Bacteria; kingdom Bacillati; phylum Bacillota; class Bacilli; order Caryophanales; family Staphylococcaceae; genus Staphylococcus; species Staphylococcus sp. GDY8P47P. Next base: position 10,009 of record NZ_JAFENV010000012.1, read on the forward strand.
ATCCATTATCTTTTAAATATTGAATATTTTCTTCTAAGAAATTGTGTAGTGATTGAACCATATTCATATCCCCTTTGTATTTTTTATATCAACATAATCATAACTGATTTTCCTTCAACATGAAAGCACTATCATTCCAGTAAATTCAATATATTGCATATTCTTCACCTCATGTACAATTGTTCATACAACATGTAATTTTCACTTCATTTTTCAAAAAATAAATAATTAAACTATTGAGTTGTATTAGAATTTGATATACTAAAATTCATAATAATTAGGAAGAAGTGGTTAATGTGTTAGATTGGTTTCAATTAGCCAGTAATAAGGAAAATAGAATGATACAGATGCGCCGATATATGCATCAATATCCTGAACCTTCTTTCGAGGAAACTTGGACGCATAATTATATTCTAAATCAGCTCAGTCATCTTGATTGCGAGATCGAATCACCTATTGGGCGTAATGGTATTAAAGCAACGTTTAAAGGAAAAGAAGATGGCCCTACTGTGGCCTTTCGCGCTGACTTTGATGCTTTGCCGGTACAAGAACTTAACGATGTACCCTATAAATCTAAAAATGATGGATTAATGCATGCATGTGGTCATGACGGACATACAGCAATCCTATTGGGTGTCGCTGAAATTGTGTATGAACACCGTCATTTATTAAAAGGAAATGTGGTCTTTATCTTCCAATATGGTGAGGAAATTATGCCTGGTGGTTCTCAAGAAATGATTGATGATGGTTGCTTAAATGGTGTAGACAAAATTTATGGTACACATTTATGGAGTGGTTATCGTACTGGTACAATATATTCAAGACCTGGTGCTATTATGGCATCACCAGATGAGTTCTCAGTTACAATTAATGGTAAAGGTGGACATGGTGCTAAGCCACATGAAACCATTGACCCTATCATCATCATGGCAGAGTTTATCCTAAGTGCGCAAAAGATCATCTCTAGAACAATTGATCCTGTAAAAGAAGCCGTGCTCACATTCGGAATGATTCAAGCAGGATCATCGGATAGTGTTATTCCTGATAGTGCCTTTTGTAAAGGAACTGTGCGAACATTCGACACAGAACTTCAAACTCATATACACAATAAAATGGATAAGTTATTACAAGGACTTGCGTTAGCAAACGACATAACTTATGACTTGGAATACATTCGTGGTTATTTACCTGTACATAATCATCTAAATGCATATGAAGTTGTTAAACAAGCAGCGAATGATTTACATTTACGTTTTAATGAATCTGAATTAATGATGATTGGTGAGGATTTCTCTCACTATTTAAAAGTACGTCCAGGTGCTTTTTTCTTAACTGGCTGTGGTAATCCAGACAAAGGCATAACAGCGCCACATCATAACCCTCACTTTGACATCGATGAGTCTGCATTTAAGTATGCAGCTAGTGAGTTTTTAAAAATTTTAGAAATTGAACAAGTATTTTAAAATTGAATAAATTTATTTAGATTCTGTATGTCTATGATTACTTTTATATTGAGTTGATCATAGGCATTTTTTATTATTATTAAAAATGAGATTGAAAAAACATAATCTGAAAACTAGAAATAAGATTAAAATGTAAATATGACATTTACAAAAATAAAAAAAGACTCCCAATAGGGAGTCTCATTTAGAAATAAGGAATAATTAAAATTATTCGAAGATTTCAGTTACAACGCCTGATCCTACAGTACGTCCACCTTCACGGATTGAGAAACGAGTACCGTCTTCAATCGCGATAGGAGCGATTAATTCTACTGTCATTTCAACGTTGTCGCCAGGCATAACCATTTCAGTACCTTCTGGTAAGTTAACAACACCAGTTACGTCAGTAGTACGGAAATAGAATTGTGGACGATAGTTTGTGAAGAATGGAGTGTGACGTCCACCTTCGTCTTTAGATAAAACGTATACGTCTGCTTTGAATTTTGTGTGAGGTGTGATTGAACCTGGAGCAGCTAATACTTGACCACGTTGTACGTCTTCACGAGCAACACCACGTAATAATGCACCGATGTTGTCACCAGCTTCAGCGTAGTCTAATAATTTACGGAACATTTCTACACCAGTAACAGTTGTTTTAGAAGTGTCATGGATACCAATGATTTCAACTTCTTCACCAACTTTGATTTGACCACGTTCAACACGGCCTGTAGCAACAGTACCACGACCAGTGATTGAGAATACGTCCTCAACTGGCATCATGAATGGTTTGTCAGAATCACGTTCTGGAGTTGGAATGTAATCATCAACTGCTTGCATTAATTCTAAGATTTTTTCTTCGTATTGAGCATCGCCTTCTAAAGCTTTTAAAGCTGAACCAGCGATTACAGGTACGTCGTCACCTGGGAAGTCGTATTCAGATAATAAGTCACGTACTTCCATTTCAACTAATTCTAATAATTCTTCATCGTCAACCATGTCAACTTTGTTTAAGAATACTACTAATGCTGGTACACCAACGTTACGTGATAAAAGAATGTGTTCACGAGTTTGTGGCATTGGACCGTCAGCAGCAGACACTACTAAGATACCGCCGTCCATTTGAGCAGCACCAGTGATCATGTTTTTAACATAGTCAGCGTGTCCTGGGCAGTCAACGTGAGCATAGTGACGTTTGTCAGTTTGGTATTCGATGTGTGCAGTATTGATTGTGATACCACGTTCTTTTTCTTCTGGAGCGTTGTCAATCATGTCATATGATTGTGCTACAGTGTCACCATTTTTAGCTAATACAGTTGCGATAGCAGCTGTTAAAGTAGTTTTACCATGGTCAACGTGACCGATAGTACCAATATTGGCATGTTCTTTTGAGCGATCAAATTTTTCTTTTGCCATTATTAAATCTCTCCTATTCTAGTAAAAGTTATTTCAATATTATCTCTCATGATAGTTTCTCACCATCATGAGACATAATGATTGTTAGAATTCATAATTCATTTATAATGCATTTTCAGTAAAAAATCAATTCATAAAGGTGTTTGCTTAAAGAATAAGCATACGCTGTATTTTACCTAGAAAATCTAGTTAAAACAAGTTTAATTATTCACCTTTATTTTTTTTGATGATATCATCAGCGATTGATTTTGGAACTTCTGCATAGTGATCGAAGTACATTGTGTAAGTACCGCGACCTTGAGTGTTAGAACGTAATGAAGTTGCATAACCGAACATTTCTGAAAGTGGTACATAAGCGTTAACAACTTGTGCATTACCACGAGGTTCCATACCATCAACACGTCCACGACGAGCTGTTACGTCACCCATGATATCGCCCATGTATTCTTCAGGCATTTCGATTGTTACTTTCATCATTGGTTCTAAGATAACTGGATCACATTTTTTAGCAGCTTCTTTAAGCGCTAATGATGCAGCAATTTTGAAGGCCATTTCTGATGAATCGACATCATGGTATGAACCATCAAATAATTTAGCTTTAACATCGATTAATGGATATCCAGCTAAGACACCGTTTTCCATAGCATCTTTAAGACCAGCTTCAACTGATGGAATGTATTCACGAGGAACTACACCACCAACGATAGCGTTTTCGAATTCGAAACCTGCGCCAGTTTCGTTTGGTGTGAATTCAATGTGAACATCACCGTATTGACCACGACCACCAGATTGACGAGAGAATTTACCTTGAACTTGTGCAGATTGCTTGAATGTTTCACGGTATGAAACCATTGGCGCACCTACATTACATTCAACGTTGAATTCTTTCTTCATACGGTCAACTAAGATGTCTAAGTGTAACTCACCCATACCACCGATGATAACTTGTCCAGTTTCTTCATCTGTGTGTGCATGGAAAGTAGGGTCTTCTTCTTGTAATTTAACTAAAGCTTGAGTCATTTTATCTTGGTCAGCTTTAGATTTAGGTTCTACTGATAAGTGGATAACTGGTTCTGGGAATTCCATTGATTCTAAGATAATGTCATTCTTTTCACCACATAATGTGTCACCAGTACCTGTATCTTTAAGACCAACTGCAGCAGCGATATCGCCTGAGTAAACAGTATCGATTTCTTGACGTGAGTTAGCGTGCATTTGTAATAAACGACCTACACGTTCACGTTTGTCTTTAGTTGAGTTCTTAATGTAAGAACCTGATGTTAAAGTACCTGAATATACACGGAAGAAAGTTAATTTACCAACATAAGGGTCAGTCATAACTTTAAATGCTAATGCAGCGAATTCAGCTGAATCGTCTGGTTTAGCAATTACTTCTTCTTCAGGATTGTCAGCACGGTGGCCAACAATTGGTTTAACATCTAAAGGTGATGGTAAGTAGTCAATTACTGCGTTAAGCATTAATTGAACACCTTTGTTTTTGAATGCTGTACCACAAAGTACTGGGTAGAATTCTACGTCAGTAGTTGCTTGACGGATAGCATCTTTTAATTCTTCAACTGAAATTTCTTCGTCACCAAGATATTTTTCCATTAAATCGTCGTTAGTTTCAGCAACTGCTTCGATTAAATTAGAACGAGCTTCTTCTGCTCTTTCTTTGTGATCTTCAGGAATTTCAATTTCGTCAATTTCAGTACCTAAGTCGTTTGTATATTTGAAACATTTCATTTCAACTAAGTCAATGATAGCTTCAAATTCGTCTTCGGCACCAATTGGTAATTGGATAGGTGCAGCGTTAGCATCTAAACGATCATGTAATGTGCTTACAGAATAATCGAAGTTAGCACCTAATTTATCCATTTTGTTTACGAATACGATACGAGGTACACCGTATGTTGTAGCTTGACGCCAAACTGTTTCAGTTTGAGGTTCTACACCTGATTGCGCATCAAGTACAGTAACCGCACCATCAAGTACACGTAATGAACGTTCAACCTCTACAGTGAAGTCTACGTGTCCTGGAGTATCGATAATGTTTACACGGTGGCCATCCCATTGAGCTGTTGTAGCAGCTGATGTGATTGTAATACCACGGTCTTGTTCTTGTTCCATCCAGTCCATTTGTGAAGCACCTTCGTGTGTTTCACCAATTTTGTGGATACGACCTGTATAGTAAAGAATACGTTCAGTCGTAGTTGTTTTACCAGCATCGATGTGAGCCATGATACCGATATTACGAGTGTTTTTCAAAGAAAAGTCTCTAGCCATTGTTTTTCTCCTTCCAGTAATTACTGAATAAGTACTATTGAATATGGCGATGCCCTAAGCATGAGCCATCTTATTTGGTAAACCAATGTGACGGAACACACTCAGGGTTAAAGCTTTAATCTTACCAGCGGTAGTGAGCGAATGCTTTGTTCGCTTCAGCCATTTTGTGAGTGTCCTCACGTTTCTTAACGGCACCACCTGTATTATTAGCAGCATCTAAGATTTCGTTAGCTAAACGATCTTCCATAGTTTTTTCACCACGAAGACGAGCGTAGTTTACTAACCAACGTAATCCTAGAGTCGTACGACGTTCAGGGCGAACCTCAACTGGTACTTGGTAGTTTGAACCACCCACACGACGAGCTTTTACTTCTAATACTGGCATAATATTGTTGATTGCTTCTTCAAATACTTCTAAAGCATCACGACCACTGCGTTGTTCTACAAGGTCAAATGCTGAATAAAGAATTCTTTGTGCAGTTCCGCGTTTACCATCTAACATAATTTTGTTGATCAATTTTGTAACTAATTTAGAGTTATGAATTGGATCTGGTAATACGTCTCTTTTAGGTACTGATCCTTTACGAGGCATAATTAAAATCCTCCCTTCCTATTATAGTATATTATTAAAAATTGAAATTAAAATTTACACAATCTTAAACTTAATTTTTAGGTTTTTTAGTTCCGTATAATGAACGGCCTTGTCTACGTCCGTCAACACCTGAAGTATCAAGTGCACCACGTACGATGTGGTAACGCACACCAGGTAAGTCTTTTACACGTCCACCACGTACAAGTACTACACTGTGTTCTTGTAAGTTATGGCCGATACCAGGGATGTATGCGTTGATTTCAATATTGTTTGATAAACGCACACGTGCATATTTACGTAACGCTGAGTTAGGTTTTTTAGGTGTCATAGTACCTACACGAGTACAAACACCACGTTTTTGAGGTGAGTTTAAGTTAGTAAATTGTTTCTTTTTACTATTAAAACCTTTGTTTAAAGCTGGTGAATCTGATTTTTTAGATTTGCTTTGTCTAGGTTTACGTACTAATTGGTTAATAGTTGGCATTGAAATGTCCTCCTCTCTTCACTTTTTAATTCCACACATCCAGGTGGTTCATTTTTAGGTTAAATAAAATTTAGTAAGCAAAATACTTACTAATTCTCATTCAATAACGCAACAATGGTTGCATTAACATTAATACCTACATAGTTACCTAAAGCATGTTTGCTTTGATAATAAGTGATAGGTATATTTTTATGATTGATTAAACTAAATACGTGAGCTAACAAATGCACCTCAACGTCTTGAGCAATAATCAAAGATGCAACTTGATCTCTATTTAACGCTTTAAGCGTTTCTTTAAGACCAACTACATAGTGTTGTTTGTTAAAGCGTGCAACTTTTTCATTAGACATTAAAATATCCTCCAAAGTTCTGCTTGCATCAACCTTTACAATAATAACACTTATTGAAGTATCAAGTCAACATTTTTTGTAGACTTTTTACTCATTTTAAAAATTAAAGAACGAGAGCGAGACTACCTCTTTAAAAGTTAGATATGTCCCGTCTCGTCAATTATGAAAATAATTCCTAATAGGCTTTATTTTATAGTTTATTCAATAACTTCGGCTTCTTCAGTTTCAGTAACTGGTGTTTCCGCTTTATCGTATTTAACGTCGCTATAACGTCTCATACCAGTACCAGCTGGAATTAACTTACCGATAATAACGTTCTCTTTAAGTCCAAGTAAGTCATCACGTTTACCTTTGATAGCTGCATCTGTAAGCACACGTGTTGTTTCTTGGAATGACGCTGCTGATAAGAAGCTTTCTGTTTCAAGAGAAGCTTTAGTAATACCAAGCAATACTGGTTTAGCTGTTGCTGGACGTTTACGTTCTTTAAATGCTTCTCTGTTTGCATCTGTAAAGTTATGAATATCAACCAATGAACCAGGTAATAACTTAGTATCGCCAGCTTCAATGATTCTAACTTTACGTAGCATTTGTCTTACCATTACTTCAACGTGTTTATCGTCGATTTCTACACCTTGCATACGATAAACTTTTTGAACTTCTTTAAGTAAGTAGCTTTCAGTTGCATTTAAACCAGCAACGGCTAAGAAGTTCTTAGGCTCGATTGAACCTTCTGTTAACACTTCACCACGTTCAACTGATTGACCGATTTCTACTTTCAATCTAGAAGTACCTGAAGCTAAGTAAGATCTTGTTTCATTAGCACCTTTAACAACAATTTCTTGTTGACGGTCTTTAGCTAATTTAATATCTTCAACGACACCTTCGATTTCAGTAATCACGGCTTGACCTTTAGGATTACGTGCTTCGAAAATCTCTTGGATACGAGGAAGACCTTGAGTGATATCGCTTCCTGCTACACCACCTGTATGGAATGTACGCATTGTAAGTTGGGTACCAGGTTCACCGATTGATTGTGCAGCGATTGTACCAACTGCTTCACCCACTTCAACTTTTTCACCTGTTGCAAGGTTTTTACCGTAACATTTTTCACAAACACCGTGACGTGTGTTACAAGTAAATGCTGAGCGGATGTACATTTGTTCAATGCCTGCATCAGTGATTTTCTTAGCAATTTCAGCTGTAATTAATTCATCTGGACGAATGATAATTTCATCCGTTTCAGGATGACGAATTGTTTCTTTAGAGTAACGTCCTTCAATACGTTCGATGAATGGTTCGATCATTTCTGTACCTTCTTTGATATCAGAAACGAGTAAACCACGGTCTGTACCACAGTCTTCTTCACGAACGATAACATCTTGTGCAACGTCAACAAGACGACGAGTAAGGTAACCAGAGTCAGCTGTTTTAAGGGCTGTATCGGCAAGACCTTTACGCGCACCGTGAGTAGAGATGAAGTATTCTAATACCGTTAAACCTTCACGGAATGAAGATGTGATAGGTAACTCGATAATTTTACCTGATGGAGCGGCCATTAAACCACGCATACCAGCTAACTGAGTAAAGTTAGATGCGTTACCACGGGCACCAGAGTCACTCATCATGAAGATTGGGTTTGTTTTCTCAAGTGATTGCATTAATTCGCCTTGAATTTGATCTTTGGCATCTGTCCAAATTTCAACAACCGCATTATAACGTTCATCTTCAGTAATTAAACCACGGTTAAATTGTTTAGATACGCGTTCAACTAATTTTTCATGTTCATCTAAGATATCTTGTTTATCTGGAAGTACAACAATATCTGCTACACCAACAGTAATACCCGCTTTAGATGAGAATTTGAAACCTAAATCTTTCATACGGTCAAGCATCATAGATGTGTCAGTGATGCTAAATCTATTGAAGACTTCGGCAATAATATTACCTAAGAATTTTTTATTGAATGGTTCAATAAGTTCTTGTTCTTCAAAGTAAGCTTTAAGTCCACCTTCACCTAATTGAGTTGGATCAATAAAGTATTTATCCGGTGTTTTACCTTCAAGATTAGTTTGGCTAGGTTCATTAATAAATGCGAATGAATCAGGAATGATTTCATTGAAGATCACTTTACCTACTGAAGTAGCTAAAATTTTGTTGTTTTGAGCTTCTGTAAATGTAGGGTTATTAAATGATTTCGCATGCACACCAATACGAGTGTGTAAATGTACATAACCATTTGCATATGCTTTAAGCACTTCATTAGTATCATTAAAGATTGTGCCAGTGTTTACTGCATCTTTACGTTCTAAAGTAAGGTAATAGTTACCTAGTACCATATCTTGTGATGGTGTTACAACAGGTTTACCATCTTTAGGGTTCAAGATGTTTTGCGCAGCTAGCATTAACATACGTGCTTCAGCTTGTGCTTCTTTAGATAAAGGAACGTGAACAGCCATTTGGTCACCGTCAAAGTCCGCGTTGTAAGCTGTTGTTACAAGTGGGTGAAGACGGATAGCACGACCTTCAACTAATGTAGGTTCGAATGCTTGGATACCTAATCTGTGAAGTGTAGGTGCACGGTTAAGTAATACAGGATGTTCTCTGATAACATCTTCTAATACGTCCCAAACTTCATCGTCCATACGTTCAATTTTACTTTTAGCGTTTTTGATGTTCGTAGCAATTTCACGTTGAACTAATTCTTTCATTACGAATGGTTTGAACAATTCAAGGGCCATTTCTTTAGGTAATCCACATTGATACATTTTCAAGCTTGGTCCAACTGCAATAACTGAACGACCTGAATAGTCAACACGTTTACCAAGTAAGTTTTGACGGAAACGACCTTGTTTACCTTTCAGCATATGTGAAAGAGATTTCAATGGTCTGTTACCTGGACCAGTAACTGGACGACCACGACGACCGTTGTCAATTAAAGCATCTACAGCTTCTTGTAACATACGTTTTTCGTTTTGAACGATGATGCCAGGAGCACCTAAGTCTAATAAACGTTTCAAACGGTTGTTACGGTTAATTACACGACGGTATAAGTCATTTAAATCACTTGTTGCGAAACGTCCACCATCTAACTGAACCATTGGACGGATTTCTGGTGGAATAATTGGAAGTACATCTAAAATCATCCATGCTGGGTTATTACCAGAGTTTCTGAATGATTCAACAACTTCTAAACGTTTAATCGCACGTGTCAATCTTTGACCTGTTGCAGATTCTAATTCGTCACGTAATGATTTTAATTCTTCGTCTAAGTTGATTTCTTCTAATAAATCTTTAATACCTTCAGCACCCATTTTAGCGACAAATTGGCCTGGATATTTATCATAATAATCTCTGAATTCAGCTTCAGATAGTAAAGATTTTTTCTCTAAGCCAGTTGGGCCTGGATCTACAACAACATATGAAGCGAAGTAAATCACTTCTTCTAATGCTCTAGGAGACATGTCTAATAAAAGACCCATACGACTTGGAATACCTTTGAAATACCAAATATGTGAAACTGGAGCAGCTAATTCAATGTGTCCCATTCTTTCACGACGTACTTTAGATTTAGTTACTTCTACACCACATCTGTCACAGACCATGCCTTTGTAGCGTACACGTTTGTACTTACCACAACTACATTCCCAGTCTTTTGTAGGTCCAAAAATTCTTTCACAGAAAAGACCATCTTTTTCTGGTTTCAATGTACGATAGTTGATTGTTTCTGGTTTTTTTACTTCACCGTATGACCATGAACGGATTTTTTCAGGTGAGGCTAAACCGATTTTCATATAATGGAAATTATTTACATCAATCAAGGAGCCTACCTCCTTCAATTTAGATTAGCTGTGCTATTTGATTGATTTACATCTATTGAAACTAAAACAAGTCATTATGAATATAGGGAGGAAATCAGTACGATTTATCCATGTTTCAGAATTAAATCGAACTGAGTTTCATATCCCTTATGTTAGATAACTTCTATTTCTAATTAGTCAGTAGTTTCTTTTTGTGTTTCAGGAACATCTTTTTGTTGTAAATCTACTTTGCGCTCAGTTGCATCTTCATCATCAACATCCGCCATTTCGATTTCATTATCATGTTCATCCATAACTTTGACATCTAAACCTAAACTTTGTAATTCTTTCATCAATACACGGAATGATTCTGGAACACTTGGTCTAGAGATGTTTTCACCTTTAACGATAGCTTCGTAAGTTTTAACACGTCCTACAGTATCGTCAGATTTGTAAGTTAAGATTTCTTGTAATGTGTAAGCAGCACCATAAGCTTCTAGTGCCCATACCTCCATCTCACCAAAACGTTGTCCACCGAATTGTGCTTTACCACCAAGTGGTTGTTGCGTTACAAGTGAGTATGGACCAGTTGAACGCGCATGAAGTTTGTCGTCAACCATGTGTGCAAGTTTAAGCATGTACATAACACCAACAGAAATACGATTATCGAATGGTTCACCTGTTCTACCATCGTATAAGACTGTTTTACCGTCACGCGCCATACCTGCCTCTTCGATTGTTGACCATACATCATCATCGTTCGCACCATCGAATACTGGAGATGCAACATGGATGCCTAAGTTTTTAGCAGCCATACCTAAGTGTAGTTCTAATACTTGTCCGATGTTCATACGAGATGGTACACCAAGTGGGTTTAACATGATATCGATTGGACGTCCATCTGGTAAGTAAGGCATATCTTCTTCAGGTACAATCTTAGAGATAACCCCTTTGTTACCGTGACGACCACACATTTTATCCCCAACGTGGATTTTACGTTTTTGTACGATGTATACACGTACTAATTGGTTAACGCCTGGTGATAAAGTATCATCGCCTTCTTCACGATTAAACACTTTAACATCAAGAACGATACCACCGGCACCGTGAGGTACACGTAATGATGTATCACGTACTTCACGTGCTTTCTCACCGAAGATAGCATGTAATAATCTTTCTTCAGCTGTTAATTCAGTCACACCTTTAGGCGTTACTTTACCTACTAAGATGTCACCGTCTTTAACTTCAGCACCAACGTAGACAATACCACGATCATCTAAGTTTTTAAGTGCATTTTCTGACACGTTTGGAATGTCACGAGTGATTTCTTCAGGTCCTAGTTTAGTATCACGCGCTTCTGATTCATATTCTTCAATATGAATTGAAGTATAAACGTCATCTTTAACTAGACGTTCACTCATAATAACAGCATCCTCATAGTTGTAACCGTCCCAAGTCATGAAACCAACTACAACGTTACGTCCTAACGCCATTTCACCTAATTCCATAGATGGTCCGTCAGCTAAAATTTCATTGTACTCAACAACGTCGCCAACTGTAACAATTGGACGTTGGTTATAACACGTACCTGTATTTGAACGTTTGAATTTAGCTAATGGATAGCGATCTAATTCACCTTCATGTTCAATGCCGTTCTCTTCTACTAATCGACGAACTAAGATTTCTTTAGATTCAACATGTTCAACACGACCTCTATGTTTAGCAGTAATTGCAGCGCCTGAGTCACGTGCAGCAACGTGTTCCATACCTGTACCAACAAATGGTGCTTCAGTGTTCATCAATGGTACTGCTTGACGTTGCATGTTCGCACCCATTAAGGCACGGTTAGAGTCATCGTTTTCAAGGAATGGAATACATGCTGTCGCAGCTGATACTACTTGTTTTGGAGATACGTCCATGTAGTCCATTTTCTCTTTGGCCATAACTGTGTTATTACCACGGAAACGACATACTACTTCATCATCTAAGAAACGGCCATTTTCATCTAAGCGAGAGTTCGCTTGGGCAACTACATAGCTATCTTCTTCATCAGCTGTTAAGTAGTCGATTTGATCTGTAATAGAGTTAGTGTCTAAGTCTACTTTACGATATGGTGTTTCAATGAAACCAAATTCATTCACACGTGCATAACTTGAAAGTGAGTTGATCAAACCAATGTTTGGTCCCTCTGGTGTCTCGATAGGACACATACGTCCATAGTGAGAGTAGTGAACGTCACGCACTTCCATTTGAGCACGTTCACGTGTTAAACCACCAGGTCCTAGGGCAGATAGACGACGTTTATGTGTTAACTCAGCTAACGGGTTAGCTTGGTCCATGAATTGTGATAATTGAGAGCTACCGAAGAACTCTTTAATAGAAGCAATTACAGGACGAATATTAATTAATTGTTGTGGTGTGATTGAATCTGTATCTTGAATTGACATTCTTTCACGCACAACACGTTCCATTCTTGATAAACCGATACGGAATTGGTTTTGTAATAATTCACCAACTGAACGTAAACGACGGTTACCTAAATGGTCAATGTCGTCTGTATAACCAATACCATTTAACAAGTTAAAGAAATAACTCATTGACGCAATGATATCTGCTGGTGTAATACATTTAACTTCTGAATCAGGTAAAGCATTACCAATTAAAGTAGTTGTACGACCTTCTTCATCATTTGGAACGTAAACTTTAATTGATTGAATTTCAACAGGTTCATCAATAACTGTACCTTCTAATTCAAACACTTCACTATTAGCATTTGTTTCTAAAACTTCCATAATTTCGTCTAATTTACGACGATCTAATACTGTACCTTCTTCAGCAACAATTTCACCAGTTTCGCTATTGACGATTGGTTCTGCTAATTTTTGGTTAAATAAGCGGTGTTTTAAGTGTAACTTTTTATTTGCTTTGTAACGACCAACACTTGCTAAATCATAACGTTTAGGGTCGAAAAAGCGTGAATATAATAAACTTTTCGCATTTTCAACTGTTGGTGGCTCACCAGGACGTAAACGTTCGTATATTTCTAATAATGCTTGTTCAGTATTTTCAGTGCTGTCTTTTTCAAGTGTATTACGTAAGTATTCACTGTCTCCTAATAAATCAATAATTGATTGATCGTGAGAGAAACCTAAAGCACGTAATAATACTGTTAACGGTAATTTACGTGTTCTATCAATACGTACATATACTACATCTTTCGCATCCGTTTCATATTCTAACCATGCACCACGGTTAGGAATAATTGTTGCATCGTAGTTTTCACGACCGTTTTTGTCAATTTTCTCATTGAAGTAAACGGATGGTGAACGTACTAATTGAGACACGATTACACGTTCTGCACCATTGATTACAAATGTACCTGTATCTGTCATTAATGGGAAGTCACCCATGAATACTTCTTGTTCTTTAACTTCGCCAGTTTCTTTAATTATTAGACGTACTTTAACACGAAGAGGTGCAGCATAAGTAGCGTCACGGTTTTTTGATTCTTCTAAATCATATTTTGGTTCACCTAATCGATAATCTACAAATTCTAATGAAAGGTTACCTGTGAAATCTTCAATTGGAGAGATATCACGGAACATTTCTAATAAACCTTCTTTTAGGAACCAGTCGTAAGATTTAGTTTGAATTTCTATTAAGTTTGGTAATTCTAATACTTCTGAAATTCTCGCATAATTTCTACGTTTACGATGTCTTCCATATTGGACAACTTGACCTGCCAAACAGATTCACCCCTCAAATATTGTGTGATGAACCAATACGCATGAAAATTTCGTATAACAAGACAAAAAGAAAACGGCAACACAGTTGATGACACCATTTTCGATTCTACATTTATTCTTGTTTATCATACTCTTTTCGCGTAAAAGTACACACTTATTGAACATAAATTTTTACATTTTATAACTATATCAGAATACACTTTTGAAATCAACCTTTTCGGCTTTTCAAAATGTAGTATCCCTTGTTCTTATTAACAATTTCGACATTATTAAAAATCTCTTCCATTTTCTTCTTAGCAGAAGGCATACCCTGTTTCTTTTGGATCACAACGTACAACTCACCTTGAGCATTGAGCTGTTGATATGCTTCTTCGAAAATACGATGAACAACTTCTTTTCCAGCTCTAATAGGAGGATTTGTTAGCACATAATCGAAATGACAATCCTTCAATTGCGATAAACCATCGCTTTCCTTAATAATGACGTTATCAATTTGATTTGCTTTTTTATTCTTTTCAGCAAGACTTAACGCACGATGATTAACATCAACCATGGTAATTTGATGATGCGGTGAAACTTTAGCAATCATTAATCCAATCGGGCCATAGCCACACCCGACATCAGCAATTGCTTTACTTGGACCAGGAGGATGTTCATTTAAAAAGGTTTGTACTAAAGTATCTGATCCAAAATCTACTTGCGCTTTTGAGAATACGCCTGCATCTGTAGTTAGATTTAATTGATGTTTATGGTAATGATAGTGAATGACTCTTTCATCACTTTGTACATCAGGATTTTCATCATAATAGTGTCCCATAACGCCACCTCTTTTTTTCATTGTTCATCTTTATTTTACTAGAAAATGAAGTAAAACCCCGTTATCGTGATAACGGGGTTTTAATTTCTCAAAGAATTCAAGTTAATTATATCAATGTACTGTTATAAATACATCGAATATACTAACTTTCGATATTAAGTTAAGATACTAGAATTATTTTAATTCTACAGTAGCTCCAACTTCTTCTAATTGTTCTTTAAGTTTTTCAGCTTCTTCTTTAGCAACGCCTTCTTTGATTACTTTAGGAGCGTTATCTACTAATTCTTTAGCATCTTTTAAGCCTAAGCCAGTTGCTTCTTTAACTGCTTTAACAACTTTGATTTTTGAAGATCCAGCTGAAGTTAACTCAACGTCAAATTCAGTTTTTTCTGCTGCTGCGTCTCCGCCACCAGCTGCACCAGCTGCTGCTACAGGAGCTGCTGCTGTTACACCAAATTCTTCTTCAATTGCTTTTACTAAATCGTTTAATTCTAATACTGACATTTCTTTAATTGCTTCAATGATTTGTTCTTGATTAGCCATTTTATATTTCCTCCAATTATTTTAAAATTTTATGCGCAATTATTCAGCGCTTTCTTCTTTTTGTTCTCCAACAGCTTTAACCGCATAAGCGAAGTTGCGTACTGGAGCTTGTAATACTGATAAAAGCATAGAAACAAGACCATCGTGTGAAGGTAATGAACCAACAGTTTTAACTTCTTCTGCTGAAATAAGGTTACCTTCCATAACGCCTGTTTTGATTTCTAAAGCTTCATGTTCTTTAGCAAATCCTGCGATAACTTTCGCTGGTGCTACTACATCTTCAGTTGAAGTTGCAACAGCTGTAGGACCTGTTAAGAATTCATCTAAGCCTTCGATACCTGCTTGTTCAGCTGCACGACGAACCATAGTGTTTTTATAAACTTTATATTCAACACCAGCTTCACGTAATTGTGAACGTAATTCAGTTACTTCTGCAACAGTTAAGCCACGGTAGTCGACGATAACAGTTGAAACTGAATTTTTAAGTTGTTCAGCAATAACATCAACTTGTTGTTTTTTAGCTTCGATAATAGCAGACATTCAGACACCTCCATTTTTATTTTTGGTGCTTTTTAAATTTCTCAATAAAAAAAGCACTTTCTACCCACGGCAAAAAGCGCTTGAAAGATCATTTATATGATCACACGTTCAAGTCAATTTTAGCCTCGGCAGGATGATGTTTTAAGTTAATGGTTAACTCCTACTGTCTTAGGTAAAATAATCACAATAAATAATATAACCTCATTGTTGTAATATGTCAATAACTTTTTCAATTTTTTTGTAATCAACCGAGCAAAAGTTATAGTCATTGTAGAAATTAAGCGTTATGTTACATCCACATACGACCACTAATGTTTATAGATGACTTTTAATAGCCTGTGCATACAGATGTTTTACGCGTCATCTTCATGCGACACTTTTTACAGGACTTAATTTATATCTATACATAAAAATAACCTGCGACTTTCAAAAAGTCACAGGTTCTATTTTCAATAAGTTTACACTTAATTATAATTTGAATGATGAAGTATCAATTTTAACTCCAGGACCCATTGTTGTAGTTACAGCAACAGATTTGAAGTAAGTACCTTTAGCTGATGATGGTTTAGCTTTAGCTAAAACATCTTGTAACGTTTTGAAGTTTTCAACTAATTTTTCATCGCTAAATGAAACTTTACCGATTGAAGCATGTACAATACCAGCTTTTTCAGCACGGTATTCAACTTTACCAGCTTTGATTTCTTCAACAGCTTTTTTAACGTCCATAGTTACTGTACCAGTTTTAGGGTTTGGCATTAAACCTTTAGGTCCTAATACACGACCTAATTTACCAACTTCGCCCATCATGTCTGGAGTAGCTACTACTACGTCAAAGTCGAACCAACCTTGTTGGATTTTTTGTACGTATTCAGATTCACCTACGTAATCTGCGCCTGCTTCTTCTGCTTCAGTGATTTTGTCACCTTTAGCAAATACTAATACACGTTGTGATTTACCAGTTCCGTTTGGTAACACTACTGCACCACGGATTTGTTGGTCATTTTTACGTGTATCAATTCCTAAACGGAAAGCAACTTCAACTGATGCGTCAAAGTTAGCAATGCTTGTTTCTTTAGCTAAGCTGATTGCTTCTTCAACACTATAGTGTTTAGTACGATCAACTTTATTAGCTGCTTCTTGATACTTTTTACCTTTTTTAGCCATTTATTGTTCCTCCTTTAGTGGTTTTAGCGGAATTTCCTCCCACGCTTACTTGTGTCTAACACAAGTTAAGAGCAGATAACAGATGAATGTCTAATGTTTGAGTAATCTCATAAGAAATTACTAGTCATCCAGACCAATCATAGACAATATTGTCGTTGTCATTTCTGTTACCTGCTATCGTCTATCAGTTTATTTCAAAATTAAACTAACTTAATATTCTTTAATTATTGTACAGTGATACCCATACTACGTGCAGTACCTTCGATAATACGCATAGCTGCTTCTTCGTCTGCAGCATTTAAGTCTTGCATTTTAGTTTGAGCAATTTCACGTACTTGATCTTTAGTTACTGTAGCAACTTTAGTTTTGTTAGGTTCACCAGAACCTTTTTCTACGCCAGCTGCTTTTTTAAGTAGTACTGGAGCCGGTGGAGTTTTAGTAATGAATGTAAATGAACGATCTTCATAAACACTGATTTCTACCGGAATGATTAAACCTGCTTGTTCTTGCGTACGTGCGTTGAATTCTTTACAGAATCCCATGATGTTCACACCTGCTTGACCTAATGCTGGACCAACTGGTGGTGCTGGGTTCGCTTTACCTGCAGGAATTTGTAATTTAACTACTTTTTCTACTTTTTTAGCCACGATGTGCACCTCCTTGATATCGTGATGTGGTCACAGGGCTCAGTTTTGCCCTCCCACTCATAAACATTTCGTGACGAAATGAGCGCTATAAAAACGCGACCACATTATTTTAACACTGAACCAACTTAAAAAGCAATAGTAAAATTTCATCTTTTTAGTTGTTCAATATTTTTCCATAATTACTTGATTATAATTTTTCGATTTGATCAAATTCAACTTCAACTGGTGTTTCTCTTCCGAACATATCAACCAATACTGTTAATTTGAACTTGTCAGGTTCAATCTCTTGAACTTCTCCTACTTGATTAGCAAATGGTCCAGATTTAATACGAACTTGTTCACCGACATCTAATTCAACATCAATTGTTTTTTCTTTCAATCCCATTTGTTTCAAGATGAATCTCATTTCTTCAGGAAGTAATGGATTTGGTTTAGAACCTGCACCAGCTGAACCAACGAATCCTGTAACACCTGGTGTATTACGTACTACATACCAAGATTCATCAGTCATTACTAATTCTACAAGTACATAACCAGGGAATGTTTTTTTAAGTAGTTTTTTAGCTTTCCCATCTTTAACTTGTGTTTCTTCCTCTTCAGGTATGACAACTCTAAAAATCTGTTCTGTCATATTCATTGATTCTACTCTTTTTTCTAAATTCTTCTTAACCTTGTTTTCATATCCAGAATACGTATGCACAGCATACCAACGCTTTGCGCCAACCTCTTCAGACATGTTGTCACTCCTTATTCTTATCTAAATAATTCAATTAAATTACCAATACCTATATCTAACACCCAGAAAAAGACCATAAAGAAGATTACTGTAGAAACTACAATCACAGTATATTTAAAAAGTTCTTCTTTTGTTGGCCAACTTGTTTTTTCCATTTCACTTTTAACGCCTTGGAAGAAACTATCTTTTTCTTTGTTTGTGCCCTTATCTTTAGCCATCAAAATTACCTCCATACTCACAGTTAGTTAACCGCTACCTCTAATCGTAATAGTTCCACTATTATTTAGACTCTTTGTGAATCGTATGCGCATTACATCTCGAACAATATTTTTTTAATTCTAATCTCGTTGCAGAAGTTTCTTTTTTCGGTACATTATAGTTTCTTGTACCACAAACTTCACAAATTAAAGGTACTTTTTTCAATTCAGTTCACCTTTGCTCATTTTAATACCAGTATACTATACATAAATCAAACATTAAATGTCAAACTAGCACCGCTATATAAATGCTATTACAACTTACTAATGATGCTTCAATAAATAACACTTCATTTTTATTTTACAACGTTGAATACTATTGTAAACCACTTTATCTTTAATACCTAAATGTTTCGCAATTTCATTAGGCGTATAATCAGACATTAGTAATTGTGCTACGCAACGTTCAAACTGACTTAGTGCTGTTAAACTACGCGTTAGCATTTTACGTTGCTCATGTAACATACATGCTTCTTCAATACGTTTGATAGATTGGTTCAATCTATATTCGATGACATAGTCATTAATCATACTATCTCGTTTATTCATTTCGGTATACTTTCTTCTCCAAAAATCATTTCGCATTGAACGTACAATACAGTTTAAATAATGTTCGAAAGGAACATTCGTACTAAAATCAAATGTATGGAGTGCTAGGTAAATTCTGATTAGTGATTCTTGTACTAAATCTTCTATTTCTTCATTCTGTACTCTAGAACTTTTAAACTTTTGAATAAGCTTCGGTTGTATATGATTTACTATTTCTATAAATAATCTTTCTCGTTCGAGACTGCAATGACTATTTTGAAACGCTTTAAATGTCTCCTCTAGTTGTTTGAATTGATGCGCCATAAACCTTCCCTTTCAAATTAAGTTAGAGAAAGTTTATACGATGTTATTTTCAAAAGACAAGTGGGCAATTTCAATCTTTGTTATGATTCCCGCGTCTTATTTTTTCAAATTCTGCTAATACATCATTTGATAATGAAATTCGAGTTCTTGGTTTACTTTCTGTGAAATTATCCAAAGACTTACTGACCGTGATTTCATTCTCTCTTAAATCACGCCACATTTCTCTCGAAGATACTCGATATGCGCCAGCACCAAATATGGCATGTTGCTCACTCATATCACTCGTTACAACGGTAATATGTGTTGTGTGTTTGTTATATAGGTTATAAACATAACGTTCGATATAGCTATCTGCTGTTTCTTTTTCTTTAGTAAATACTGTTTTTACACCATGATAAATGTATTCTCTTTCTATACCTGATTGTTCATATGCATCAAACACACATACAACTTCATCAGCGACAACAGCATTATAGTTAGCAATGGCATCTAATAATTGTTCGCGTGCTTCTTGCAAATTATGCTTTGCAATCTTACCGAGTTCCGGTGACTGTCCAATCATATTGTAGCCATCAATAATTAAATATCTATCTTTCATGCGTTGTCCTCAATTTGATGACGTTTACGATAGACCTCATACATCATTAGACTCGCAGCTACAGATGCATTAAGGCTATTCACATGTCCAACCATTGGTATCTTGATGTAAAAATCACATTTATCTTTAACTAATCTACTCATACCTTGACCTTCACTACCTATAACGATAGCTAATGGCATATCCGCCGCCATATCTCTATAGTCTGTGGCATTATCCGCTTCAGCACCAGCCACCCAGTAGCCATGTTCCTTTAATTCATCAATGGTTTTAGCTAAATTTGTAACACGCATAACCGGAACGTGTTGGATCGCACCAGTGGATGCTTTAGCTACAGTTTGTGTCAGCGCAACTGAACGTCTTTTAGGAATAATAACACCATCAACACCACTAGCATCTGCCGTTCTTAATATTGAACCTAAGTTATGTGGGTCTTCCAAGCCATCTAAAATTACAACCGTTGATAAACCTTCTTTATCTTTTTGCGATTGTATAAATTGATCGAAATCCGCATATTCATATGGGGCAATCAGTGCAGCGACACCTTGATGAGGTGCATTTGCTAAATTATCTAATTTGGATTTTGGCACAGTTTGCACAATTAATTTTTGTGCTTTTGCATTTTGTAAAATATCATTAATTTGTTGCTTTCTAATACCTTCTTGAATCCAAATTTTATTAATTGTATGGCCAGAAACAATCGCTTCTTTAACAGCATGTCTACCGACAATAACGATATCTTCCACTGTCTTCACTACCTTTCATTGACTGTTTGTACAATCATATCAAGTAAATTTTTCAATCTTTCTTCTTGATGATCTAAATATAAAAATCCAATGACTGCTTCTAACCCAGAACTTTTACGGTAAGTTTGAATATCTGTATTTTTAGCCTTAGTGTGACTTTTAGCATTGCGACCTCTTTTAACAATGTCTCGTTCTTCATCAGTGAACCAATTCATTTCAAACAATGTTTCTAAAGTTTGTGCCTGACTTTTAGCAGACACATAACTTTTCGAAACTTGATGTAATCGATTGGGCTTACTTTGTAATTTAAGAACAATATATTCACGCACGTGCTGGTCCAATACTGCGTCACCCATGTAGGCTAATGTTAATGGATTTAATAATTTAATATCCATACTATCCACGTTTAAAGCGTACACCTTGCGGCGTATCTTCTAGTATAATATTTTGTTCTTTAAGCATATCTCTAATTTCATCTGCACGTGCAAAGTCTTTATTTTTACGCGCTTCATTACGTTCTTCGATGAGTTTTTCAATATCTTCATCAAGTAACATATCTGATTCATTACCTTTAAGTGGCACACCGAGCACATCACTGAATATTTGATAAACTTCTTTAAATCTTGAAATGACTTGCGTAGATGTATTGTTTTCTAAAACGTATTTATTCGCAAGTTTAGACAAATCATACCAAGCAGTAACTGCGTTGGCAGTATTGAAATCATCATCCATAACAGTCTCAAATTGTTCTAAAATAGCATCGATTTGATCAATATAATTAGATTGGTCAACAATATCTGTCGCAATCGTTTCACGTTCTTCTATCAATTGATAACTATTTCGGATACGCTCTAAACCACTCTTAGCTGCATTAACCAGTTCTAAATTATAATTAATAGGACTTCTATAATGTACGCTAATCATAAAGAATCGTAATACATCAGGATCTACTTCTTTAATAATGTCATGCACTAAAATAAAGTTACCTAATGATTTACTCATTTTTTCGTTATCAATATTTATAAAGCCGTTATGCATCCAGTAATTTGCAAATGGCGCGTGATTATGTGCTTCTGATTGGGCAATCTCATTTTCATGATGTGGGAATTGTAAATCAGAACCACCGGCGTGAATATCAATTGTTTTACCTAATTCGTGAAACGCCATTACAGAACATTCAATATGCCAACCTGGACGTCCTTCACCAAAAGGACTTTCCCAACTAATTTCACCAGGTTTTGCTTTTTTCCATAATGTGAAATCTAGCGCATCTTCTTTTTGTTCTCCAGCTTCAATTCTTGCGCCTACTTTTAAATCATCTAATGACTGATGACTTAATTTACCGTACCCCTCAAATTGACGCGTTCTAAAATATACATCGCCATCACTCTCGTAGGCATAACCGTCGTCAACTAAATCTTTAATAAAATCAATAATCTCGTCCATATGATTCATTACACGAGGATTTGAAGTAGCTTTCTTAACATTTAATGCGCCAACATCTTCATAAAATGCTTTAATATATTTATCTGCAATATCTGGCACACTCTCATTCAATTCTTTCGAACGGTTAATTAATTTATCGTCTACATCAGTGAAATTTGAAACATAAATCACTTCATACCCTTTATATTCGAAATATCTACGCACCACATCATAATTAATAGCTGGACGCGCATTACCAATATGAATGTAATTGTATACCGTCGGACCGCAAACATACATTTTCACCTTACCTGGTTCAATCGGTTCAAATGTCTCTTTTTGACGTGTCAAAGTATTATATAATGTAATCATCTTTAATCTCTCCGTTCTTAGCTTTTTCTAGTTGTTTTTCTAGTTGCTTAATTTGTTCAAATAATGGGTCAGGTAAATTACGATGATCAAATGTTTTACCAATACGTTTACCTTCTTGTTTAACAATATGTCCTGGAATACCGACGACAGTCGTATAACTTGGAACTGATTGTAATACTACTGAATTCGCACCAATATTTACATTTGAATCAATTTGAATATTACCTAGCACTTTTGATCCCGCTGCGATTAATACGTTATCGCCAATATCAGGATGACGTTTTCCTTTTTCTTTACCTGTACCACCTAGTGTGACACCTTGATAAATAGTTACATTATCACCAATTGTACAAGTTTCACCAATGACAACGCCCATACCATGGTCTATGAATAAGCGTTTGCCAATTTTAGCACCTGGATGTATTTCAATCCCTGTAAAGAAACGTGATACTTGAGATATGATTCTCGCAAGTACATAACGTTTTTTATTATATAGTTTATGCGCAATTAGATGACTCCATACTGCATGTAATCCAGCATAAGTTGTAATCACCTCAAATGTTGTACGCGCTGCTGGGTCTTGTTCAAACACCATTTTCACATCGTCTCTAATTCTTTTTATCAAGACTGTCGCCCCCTCAGTTTTTTAAAAAGTTAAAAATTTATCAAAATCAATATACACACTACTGATATACATAATAGATAAACAAAATAGCACCCCTAACACTAAGATGCTAGAGGCGCTACTGCACGGTTCCACTCTGTATTCTAGATAAAATTAAGCTAGTACTTCACCCTACCTATAGGTGATAAAGTTAACTTTATCATACTCATTGACTTTATTTAGTTGATCAAACAAAGGTGCATTCAATATCGTCTATGGTGTACTCGCAGCGACCGTACACTCTCTGAAATCATAGTCTAATATTTACTAATCCTTTGCGCTTGTAATATCAATATTAACATGACTTTACCATGTTTAACTTTATCTTATTTGCTTTAATGTAAAATTTCAAGTGTTAGCTAAATGAAAAGTTCATCTTGTTCACGTATATGCTTTACACCATTTACACGTATTTTTTTAATCGTGATAATACTTTGTCTTTACCTAGTACTTCAATAGTATTTGGTAATTCAGGACCATGCATTTGACCTGTTACGGCAACACGAATTGGCATGAATAATTGTTTACCTTTAATACCTGTTTCTTTTTGTACTTCTTTAATTGTCTTTTTGATGTCACCCGCTTCAAATGGTTCTAAAGCTTCTAATTTACCATATAGATGTGACATTAATTCTGGTACTTGTTCCCCATTAATAACCTCTTGCTCTTCTTCACCTAATTCAGGCATTTCATGGAAGAACATTTCAGATAACGGTACAATTTCGCCTGCATAACTCATTTCTTTTTGGTAAAGTGCAACTAATTTGCGACCCCATTCTCTATCAGCTTCACTTGGAGATTCTGGGATTAAATTAGCTTTGATAAGATGCGGTAATGCAAGTTCAAATACAGTATCCGTATCTTTCGTTTTCATATATTGGTTATTAACCCAAGCTAATTTTTGTCTATCGAACATTGCTGGTGATTTAGAAAGACGTTTCTCATCAAAGATCTTAATAAATTCTTCTTTAGAATAGATTTCTTCTTCGCCTTCTGGAGACCAACCTAATAATGTAATAAAGTTAAATAATGCTTCTGGTAAGTAACCTAAGTCACGATATTGCTCGATAAATTGTAAAATTTGACCATCACGTTTACTTAGTTTTTTGCGTTCTTCATTAACAATTAATGACATATGACCAAAACGTGGTGGTTCCCAACCAAACGCTTCATAAATCATAAGTTGTTTAGGTGTGTTAGAAACATGGTCATCCCCACGAATAACATCAGAAATTTCCATATAGTGATCATCGATGGCTACAGCAAAATTATACGTAGGTATGCCGTCTTTTTTAACGATAACCCAATCTCCTATGTTATTTGAATCGAATGAAATTTCACCTTTCACCATGTCATTAAACGTATACGTTTGATCTTGAGGCACACGGAATCTAATTGATGGGCGACGTCCTTCAGCTTCAAATTGTTGACGTTCCTCTTCAGTTAAATGTGCGTGTTGGCCACCATAACGTGGCATTTCACCACGTGCAATTTGTTCTTCACGTTCTTTTTCAAGTTCTTCTTCAGTCATATAACATTTATAAGCTTTATCTTCATCCAATAATTGCTGGATAAGTGGATTATAGATGTCACCGCGTTCAGATTGACGATAAGGACCATAACCTTTATCTTTATCGATAGATTCATCCCAATCTAAACCTAACCATTTCAAGTTATCAAATTGAGATGACTCACCATCTTCAAGATTACGTTTACTATCTGTATCTTCAATACGCACTACGAAATCACCATCGTAATGTTTAGCAAATAAATAGTTAAATAATGCAGTTCTTGCATTACCAATGTGTAAATATCCAGTTGGACTTGGCGCATATCTCACTCTAATGCGTTCACTCATCGTATTCACTCCTATAATTATTAATTCTGTTTTACCATCGAATTCATACGCTTTATCTAATATAGGTGACGCGCTCTGTAATTTAACCGAGCAGTCATACACCATTCAGAAACATCTTCAAACCATTAGAAAAAAGTTATTCCAAACTATCATTTTAGACGTGTTTCCGAATAACTTTCCACTTTACATTCATCTTAGATAAAAGTTCGCATTTCTTCATTATTGTAGCATTAAATCAATACTTTGATAAGTCACATGTTTCCACTTACCACACTTAGTTGCACATTCACTCACATTACATAAATAGGTTTCATGCTTTGCTATTTGAAAAGCGTACGCTCAACATTTAGCGTTTCACATGAAACCTAGTCATTTACACATATTTTATTGTCATCATCAAACCTATTCTATGAATCATGATTCCGAATCGTCAACTTTTTTAGCGAAAATAATACGACCTGATGATGTTTGCAATAAACTGATGACCTCTAAGTCTACATGCTTACCAACAAGTGGTTTCGCATTATCAACCACTACCATTGTACCGTCATCTAAATAGCCAACACCTTGACCAGGTTCTTTACCCATTTTAGTCAATAGAATATTAATGCGATCGCCTTGATGTACATTTGGTTTAATTGCTTCAGACAAGTCATTCACATTCAACGCTTTAATTCCTTGAACGTGACATACTTTATTTAAATTAAAATCGGTAGTAATCACATGCGCATGATATTTCTGTGCTAATTTCACTAATAGTTCATCGATATCACTGTGAGACTTTTGTGGATGTATCACACGTGTCGGATAATCTAAATCATATAATTCATTTAATATATCTAATCCACGTTGCCCTTTTTCACGCTTCACGCTATCATTCGCATCAGCAACGACTTGAAGTTCATTAATGACACCTTGCGGAATAAGTATTTCGCCATCGATAAAACCACATCGAATGACATCTAAGATACGACCATCGATAATTGCGCTTGTATCTAATAGTTTAGGTACGGCACTAATATTACTTTTAGACATAGAACGCGCCATGTTTTCCGGCAAGAACATGAGCATTTCGTCACGCTTCTTCAAACCAAATTGGAAGCCTAAATAACATAGCAATAAAGTAATAATAAGTGGTATAAGATGATTCAGTATCGTATTTCCAATCATTTCTAGAATAAACGAGGCCATTACTGAAATAAATAGGCCAATGATAAGTCCGAGTGTTGCAAATAAAATTTCAACTGCGCTACGTTGCATAATCCAATGTTCAACGGCTTTGAAAGTTCTTGTTACTTTATTAATAAAGAAGCCAAAAATCAAGAAAAATACTACGATACCTATTAAGCCGTCAATATAATAATTATTTAAAAATGGATAACCATTAATATTAAAATCTTTGAGTATTTCAGGTATTAGCAAAATACCAAGTGCCATACCTAAGATAATATATATAATGATTACAATGCCTTTTAATACTTTCAAAAGTCTCACCTCTTTTTCAGCTTATGTTACGCTTTAAAAGCATATTTAAGCGCCTCATGTACAGTAGAGACGCCTACTACTTTAATACCTTCAGGGAATTGCCATCCACCAATATTAGTTTGTGGAATAACAACTCGTTCAAACCCTAATTTAGCCGCTTCTTGAACACGTTGCTCAATTCGAGAAACACGTCTCACTTCACCAGTCAAACCTACTTCTCCAATATAACAATCCAGTCCATCCACTGCCTTATCTTTGAAACTTGAAGCTGTCGCTACAATAACGCTTAAATCAACTGCTGGTTCTGTTAATCGAACACCACCTGCCACTTTAATATAAGCATCCTGTTGTTGTAATAAATAATTTTCCTTTTTCTCTAATACTGCCATTAATAAACTCAAACGATTATGATCAATTCCTGTAGCCATACGTCTAGGGTTATTAAATGTGGTAGGTGTCACTAACGCTTGAACTTCTATTAGCAATGGTCGCGTACCTTCCATCGTTGCTACAATTGTTGATCCAGGTACATTAGTAGACCGCTCTTCCAAGAACATTTCTGACGGATTATGTACCCCTTTCAATCCGCTTTGTTTCATTTCAAATATGCCCATTTCATTAGTAGAACCAAAACGGTTCTTAACTGCTCTCAAGATACGATAAGCATGATGCTCATCTCCTTCAAAGTACAACACAGTATCAACCATATGTTCTAATAAACGTGGTCCTGCAATTTGACCTTCTTTGGTTACATGACCAACGATAAATGTGGCGATATTCATTTGTTTGGCAATATTCATCAAACTCTGCGTACTTTCTCGAACTTGAGATACAGAGCCAGGTGCCGAACTAATCTCTGGATGATATATGGTTTGGATCGAATCGACCACTAAAATATCTGGCTGTGCTTGTTGAACCGTTTGATATATCACTTCTAAATCCGTTTCTGCCAGCACGTTTAAATTACTAGAATCTTCATCTAAACGATCAGCTCGTAATTTAGTTTGATTAAGTGATTCTTCACCCGTAATATACAGTACATTTAATTTTTGTGATAGTGATGCACAAATTTGTAGTAATAGTGTTGATTTCCCAATACCAGGATCTCCACCTATTAACACTAAAGAACCACTTACAATACCACCACCTAAAACGCGGTTAAATTCCTTTGATTCTGTCTGAACTCTTGGCGTCACTTCATTCTTAATATCATTTAATTTCTGGACCTTTGCGCTAGATGTTGATGTCTTAACGCCGTGTTTGGGATTTGAAGCTTTTTCAACAATTTCCTCCATTTGATTCCATGAACCACAATTAGGACATTTTCCCATCCATTTTGGAGATTGATAGCCACAAGCCATACACTCAAAAATCACTTTCTTTTTGGCCAAAATTGCACCTCCGATTTTTCTTTGAACAAATCTATTTTATATGTAACGTTGCACAATGACAAATGTAAACTTAAGCATTTTATATAAATATATTGATATTTATTGTTCGAAATGACGTATATAGATAATCATTTTATTTCAGTTGAAATCATTACATTATATTTCAAAAAGTAATAGGAGTGGAACAGAATCCATTAAGAATTCATGTCCCACTCCCAGATAAATGACGAGTGCTAAGAAACGCACTATATAAATATTATCTCATCTTCATTAGTTAGCACGTACTTTGCGTTATAACCCTATACTATTTTTATCCTAAAAACAGCTAGGCCTAACGTTCATTTTATTAAATTATGCTTCTGTTTCAGTTACGTCACTATCTTCGTCTGAATCTGAAACATTATTATTTTTTTCATTGATATTATATTTAAATTCATCGCCATCATGATCAATCACGACTTCTTTACCTTCGATTTGGTTGCCATCTAAAATTAATTCACTTAAGTTATCTTCAACTGTTTTTTGAATAGCTCTGATTAATGGACGTGCACCATACTCTGGATCATAACCTTCTTCCGCAATTTTTTCTTTCGCTTTGTCGGTTACTACAATATTAATATCTTGTTCAGAAAGACGTTGTGTTAATTTATTAACCATCATTGTAACAATTTCTTTCAATTCATCTTTAGAAAGTTTATGGAATACGATAATGTCGTCTACACGGTTTAAGAATTCTGGACGGAATGAATTTTTTAATTCTTTCAACATTGTCTTGCGAATCGTTTCATAGTCATGACCGTCAGAGCCACCACCGAAACCTGCAAAGCGTTGATCTTGTAATTCTTGTGCACCAACATTTGATGTCATAATAATCACAGTATTACGGAAATCAACTTGACGTCCTTTAGTATCCGTTAGATGACCATCATCTAGCACTTGTAATAAGATGTTAAACACATCTGGATGTGCCTTTTCAATTTCATCAAATAAAATAACTGAATAAGGTTTACGTCTAACTTTTTCAGTTAATTGGCCACCCTCATCATGACCTACGTAGCCAGGAGGCGCTCCAACTAAACGGCTCACTGCATGTTTTTCCATAAACTCACTCATATCAACACGAATCATTGCATCTTCTTCGCCAAACATTGATTCTGCTAACGCTCTAGCTAGTTCCGTCTTACCTACACCAGTTGGTCCTAAGAAGATAAAGCTACCGATTGGACGTTTAGGGTCTTTCAATCCTGCACGTGCGCGACGTACTGCTTTACTTATAGATGTTACAGCGTCATTTTGACCAATCACTCTATCATGTAATGTTTGTTCAAGATTCAATAATCGGTCTGACTCTGTTTCATTGATTTTTGTAAGTGGTATGCCTGTCCAGCCTGCAATCACTTCGCCAATATCTTCTTTAGATAGTGATGTAGATTTATCACCTTGCGTTGTTTGCCATTCATTTTTAGCATCTTCATATTGTTTTTCAAGTCTCGTTTGTTTATCACGTAAATTAGCCGCATTTTCGAATTCTTGAGCGTGAACTGCAGCGTCTTTTTCATTTTTTACTTTTTCAATTTCTTGCTCAATTTCTTTCAAGTTGTTAGGTGTTGTATGACTTTTCAGTCTTACTTTGGAACTTGCTTCGTCAATTAAATCAATTGCTTTGTCAGGCAAGAAACGATCAGATATATAGCGATCACTTAATTTAGCAGCCGCTTCAAGTGCTTCATCAGAAATATTAATACGATGATGCGCTTCATAACGATCTCGTAATCCTTTTAAAATTGCGATTGTATCTTCAACAGAAGGTTCATCAACTTGAATGGGTTGGAAACGACGTTCTAACGCTGCATCTTTCTCGATGTTTTTACGGTATTCATCTAATGTTGTAGCACCAATACATTGTAATTCACCACGAGCTAATGCTGGTTTTAATATATTTGATGCATCAATTGCGCCTTCTGCACCTCCAGCACCAACTAATGTGTGCAATTCATCAATAAATAGAATAACGTTACCAGCTTGATGGATTTCTTCCATTACTTTTTTCAAACGTTCTTCAAATTCACCACGATATTTAGTACCTGCTACAACTGTTCCCATATCAAGTGACATGACACGTTTATCTTTTAATGTTTCAGGCACTTCATTATTAACAATCGCCTGTGCAAGACCTTCTGCAATTGCAGTTTTACCTACCCCAGGTTCGCCAATTAGTACTGGGTTATTTTTAGTACGACGACTCAATACTTCAATCACACGCGTAATTTCTTTGTCTCTACCCACAACAGGATCTAGTGTTCCATCTTTGGCAATCACAGTTAAATCACGTGCTAATCCATCTAATGTAGGTGTATTATTTGATTTATTTGCTGTAGCGTTTTTATTGCTCATTTCAGGACTTCCTAATGCTTTAACCACTTGAGCACGCGCTTTTGTAATATTTAAATCTAGATTAGCAAACACACGCGCAGCTACGCCCTCATTTTCACGAATTAAACCTAGTAAAATATGTTCTGTACCTACAAAGTTATGATGTAACTTTCTAGCTTCGTCCATTGAAAGTTCAATTACCTTCTTGGCTCTAGGTGTATAATGCAATGTTCCTGTTTGATCTTGTCCATGGCCGATTAATTTCTCAACCTCTTCAATCACTTTATCTTCGGTAATATTGAAACTCTCTAATACTTTAGCGGCTATACCTTCTGGCTCTTTCATTAAGCCAAGTAGTAAGTGTTCTGTACCTATATTAGAATGATTTAAACGTATAGCTTCTTCTTGCGCATGTGCTAAGACACGTTGTGCACGTTCAGTTAATCTACCAAATAGCATATATTTCTGTACCTCCTATTGTGTATATTCTCTTAATATATCTGCTCTCTTCTCATTTACAGAGATTGTTTCATCTTCATCGTTATAAATAAACGCTGATTGAATACTTACCATTAATTCATTAAATTTAAAGTCTTTCAATGTTAAATACCCTAAATCGATACCTAATTTCACTTCACTTAAACGATAGGAAGCTTCTTCCATTGAAATAATTCGACTGTTCTGTAAGATACCCAACGACCGATAAACACGGTCTAACGTTTCCAATTCATTATAATGCGTTAAGCGTTCACGAATTTGCATTTCTTCATTTATAATTTGTTGAACAACTTCAGTTAAGTTATCTATAATTTCTTCTTCAGTTTTACCAAGTGTTAATTGATTTGAAATTTGATAGATATGGCCATAAACTTGCGAGCCTTCTCCATATATACCTCGAATCGTAAAACCAAAACGATTAATGGTCTGTGCAATACGATTCATACGTTTCATGATGGATAACCCTGGCAAATGTAGCATTACACTTGCTCTCATACCTGTACCAATATTGGTTGGGCATGTTGTTAAATACCCTAAATGTTCATCATAACTAATGTCTAGCGATTGATCTAACGTATCATCAATATCACTCGCTTTGTTATATAAATCATGTAATGACAAATCATTTCCCATTGCTTGTATGCGTATATGGTCTTCTTCATTAATCATAATACTGATTGATTCGTCTTCATTTAATAACACTGCTGATGCCGGTTGTTTAATAAGTTCAGGACTAATTAAATGTTTAGCAACAAGTTTCATCTTGTTTTGTTGATCCATTGTATCTAATCGCATGAGAGACAAATCAGGCAATACATCTTGCACTTCATTTATCACTCTAAAGCCATCTTGTTCTGAGGGAAACATGAGTGGATGGACGTGATTTTCTAAATTTCTAGCTAATCGGATTCTGGAAGACATCACAATTGGAGATTCTTCCGTTTGCTTCATCCATTCACTGATATGCGTATTCATATCACTCATTACGTTCCACCCCGCTCTCGTCTTTCAATGCTTTTATTTCGTCTCTAACGATAGCAGCTTCTTCAAAGTTTTG
>NZ_JAFENV010000013.1:0-40169 GCF_016892225.1 Staphylococcus sp. GDY8P47P
TTATAAAACGAAATACATTGATTTTCGAGGATTTGAAATGAAAATTTCAACATAAGCAGAAAATGGAGTTAGAGTAATGGGTACTCTAGCTCTCTTTTATATCAAATTAAAAATACTGATAGATTTAAAACTAGAATATCTTTAATTTACAATCATGATCGCATTATTCAATTATCCATTGAAGGGAAATGTAAGAATTAGTAGATAAAATTTATATTGATTTTATTATATAAAAATATTNNTTATAAAACGAAATACATTGAACAGAGTAGCCAGCCTACTATGAGGCTAGGCAATAATTGAATATCATAGCTTATCAGAGTTTGAAGTGGTAATCATCACTTTAAACTCTTTTTATTTTTTTAAATAAAAGTAGCTTATTATTTATAGTTAAAATACACTTTAAATCTTTATAGTTATAAGTTAATGTCATTAAAATATGCTGCTACTTAAACACAACCAATGCTAACTAACTCAAATATCGTTATAATTAAAATGTATCTAGATGGAGGAATGAATCGTGGATTTTTGGTTAAAAGAGCAAAGTATTAAAAATAGTAATAAAATTGCAGTTACAGATGGAAAACATTCAATAACATTTAAAGAATTATATGATAAAGCACTTTCAATTTCAGAACATATCCTTTCTTTGAATTTGAATAGAGTAGGATTGTACATTAAGAATGAT
Source organism: Staphylococcus sp. GDY8P47P (assembly GCF_016892225.1). Taxonomy (NCBI): domain Bacteria; kingdom Bacillati; phylum Bacillota; class Bacilli; order Caryophanales; family Staphylococcaceae; genus Staphylococcus; species Staphylococcus sp. GDY8P47P. The sequence continues at coordinate 689 of NZ_JAFENV010000013.1, forward strand.
ATTGAGTCTATTATGCTTATAAACGCGTGTTGGTTAACTAATGTTGAAATAGCAATGTTAAACACACGATTAACAGAAACTGAAATGATAAATCAAATGAATTCCATTAATATTACAACTATATTAACGACGCAACCTTTTCATTTGTCGCATTTCAATGTGATACATTTATCTGAATTAGAACAATATCCAAGTCATACCAATGACGCAACATTTAATGATGAACGTATTGCATCAATCATGTTTACATCAGGTACAACAGGGCCTCAAAAAGCGGTACCACAAACATTTAAAAATCATTATGCAAGTGCGATTGGTTGTAAAAAAAGTTTAGGATATGATGAAACTACGAAATGGTTATCTGTTTTACCGATATATCATATTTCAGGGCTCAGTGTGTTGTTACGTTCTATAATCGAGGGCTTTACGGTACGTATACTGGAAAAATATAATACGCAAACGATGTTAGCGATTATTAAAGAAGAAGGACCTACACATGTATCTTTAGTGCCACAAACGCTCAAGTGGCTTATGGATGCAGGATTAAACCAACCGTTTTCAATAGAGAAAATTTTACTTGGTGGCGCCAAATTATCATCTACACTAATTGATGAAGCCTTAAATTATCATTTGCCAATATACAATTCATTTGGAATGACAGAAACATGTTCTCAATTTCTGACTGCCACACCTAAGATGCTTGCACAACGATATGACACTGTTGGTAAACCAAGCGAAAACGTTAAAGTGCGTATCAAACATCCTAATAGTGAAGGTCATGGCGAACTTCTTATCAAAGGTAACAATGTGATGAATGGCTATTTATATCCAACAGGTTTAAGCGATACATTTGAAGACGGTTACTTTAAAACGGGTGATATAGCAGAAATTGATGAGGAAGGATTTGTAATGGTCTATGATCGTCGCAAAGATTTGATCATTAGTGGTGGAGAAAATATTTATCCTTATGAGATAGAAACCATTGCTAAAACGCATTCAGATATTAATGACGCTGTATGTGTCGCACAAGAGGATGTGACATGGGGACAAGTGCCAGTACTCTATTACGTTGCTGATTGTCCCATTTCTGATACGGCGTTAATAAACTATTTTAAATCTCGTTTAGCTAAATATAAAATACCTAAAGCGTTTCATCAAGTTGAACGTTTGCCTTATACATCAACTGGTAAACTGCAGCGTAGTAAAATGATAAATAGAGGGCAAGGGCATTAATATGTGGATTAAAGCAGTAAATTTTTATCTTTATAATCATGAATTTAAACATCATATTGTGACACCAAAAGTTAAAATGACGCATCGTAAAGCGCTTATTGTTGAATTTTTAAGTGATGATGAGCAATCTTATTATGGTGAATGTAATGCGTTTGAATCAGATTGGTATGCCGCAGAGACGATTGATACAGTTAAAGAAACACTTTCTCAATGGGCGGAAAGCGTCATACATAAGTCATTTCATGTATATGAAGATTGGAAGCCATATTTAGCCATGCTTGACAATCAACCTGCAGCGAGAAGCACTGTGGCTATGGCGATTTACCAGATGTACCATGATTTGCCGACGTTTAAAGTTGAATACGGTGCAACGATTAGTGGCATTAGTGCACAACAACTTGATGATTTAGTACAAACGCAACCTAAACGCATTAAATTAAAATGGACAAGTCAATTGAATAATGATATTTCACTGTTAAATGACACATTGTCTTTTGATTTTGAATTAGCATTAGATGCTAATGAGTCACTGGATGTGTCAGATTTTCAGAAATTAGAAGCCATTGAAACACAAAACATACTTTATATAGAAGAGCCATTCAAATCGTTGTCTTCAATTTTGCACATTGATCATACGCAATATCCTGCGATTGCGATAGATGAAAAAGCTACTGATATTAATAGTATTTTGTCAATTGTTAAGCGATTCCCGATTAAAGTAGTGATTGTTAAACCTTTTAGAGTGGGTGGTATTGATAGCGTGCAATCATTGATACGTGAACTAAAATCAATTGATATGAAAGTGGTTATCGGTGGCATGTATGAATATGGACTGAGTAGATATTTTACCGCACTGTTAGTGAGAGAAGGTGATTATCCAGGGGATGTCACCCCAGATGGTTATTATTTTACTGACGATTTTACGCAAGGTGTTGGCAAATTAAAAGAGGGGATGATTATATTCCATCCTCCTCAAATCGATAAATCAAAATTATTTAAATTAAACTAGTGTCTATGTTTATGTTTATCCTTTTTTAAAGGAACTGGATCAAATCCACCTTTATGAAGAGGATGGCATTTAAGAATGCGACGAATTCCCATATATCCACCTTTTAATGGGCCATAAACTTCAATCGCTTCTCGCGTATATTCTGAGCACGTAGGATAAAATCTGCATGTAGGTGGCGTCATAGGTGAAATATAGCGTTGATAGATATGGATTATTCCAAGAAATAATTTTTTTAACATTATAGGCCTCCAACCAGTAATACGATTATAAATTAGTTTAACATATTGAAGGGAGTAGTATGGAACATGGAGTTTCTAGATAAAGATAATAGACGTGTCACAATGAGTTACAAAACGAACAACGACTGTCCTGATGGTAATCATGTTTTAGCTATTCCACTATATAAGAACCAGTTACTTTTTACTCACCACAAAATGCGTGGCATTGAGTTTCCAGGTGGTAAGGTTGAAAAGGGAGAACAAAGCATACAAGCAATCAAGAGAGAGCTTTTTGAAGAAACTGGAGGTATACCTGAGACGATTGACTATATAGCACAATATCAAGTCCACACGTTGGATAACGCTATTTTCAAAAAAGATGTATATATAGTGAGGATCAAATCAATTAAAGAGAAAAGTGATTATTTAGAAACGAGCGGTCCATTGTTGTTTAAGCATATTAGTGATGTTCCGTTGGATATGCAAAGTTACTTAATTCAAGATGACGCAATTCTGAAGTGTGTCGAAAGGATGATTGACCTTGGATATGATCGCGACTAAGAAAATGCCTATAGCATCGAGAACGCATCAATTTGATGAAATGACTTATACAGTTGATGGCTTAAAAGTAAAAGCATTACAGATGTGTCCTCTAAAGAAAGCAGTAAATAGAATTGTTGTGTACTTGCGAGGAGGCAAGGGCCAAGTTGGTCGTGTACGTGCAGCCAGATTAATGCAGTTTGCAAATGATGATACTTTAGTGATAGGACCTTACTATCGAGGTAGTAATGGAAGTGAAGGTCGAGATGAGTTTGCCAACGCTGATTTAAAAGATGTAACGTACCTTATTAGAATACTCAAACAACGATATCCAAATGCCTATGTACATATGATTGGATTCTCAAGAGGGGGTATACAAGGTCTCTTAACTTTTCAAGATTATCCAGTAGATAGTTATATTATCTGGGGTGGGGTTTCTGATATGCATTTAATGTATGAGGAACGTGTTGATTTACGTGGCATGTTACGTCGTATGGTTGGTCATCCTGATAAGCATAAAGATGCCTATGACAAAAGAGATGCTATAAAATTAATTGGTGCGCATAGTCCGCCAATCCTAATTGTACATGGGGGTAAAGATAAACAGGTAGGTATTCACCATGCTTATTATTTAGAAAAGCAATTGCGTTCTAAAGGTGTCGACTTTGATACGTTTTATCAAATAGATGAAGGTCATGTGCCTAGACCACCAGCTATGAAAAAAGCACTTAACTATGTACATCAATGGATGGCGAAATGTGAAGGTAAATAAAAAGGCAACGTACCTTGGCTAATTTTACCAAGTACGTTGCCTTTTGAATGTGACCATTTAATTATTTATTAAAGCCACCTGTATTAGCAATTTCTTCAACTTCTGGACCGAATTTTTTGAAGTTTTCTTCAAAACGTTTAATTAAGTCGTCGGCTTGAGCGCGATATTTGTCTGAATCACTCCAAGCATTAATTGGGTTGAGTATTGTTTTAGGTACATCTTCCATTTCTTTAGGAATACTTAAACCGAATTTTTCATCTTTAGTAAATTCAGCGTTTTTCAATTTACCTTTAATCGCTTGATCTACCATATAGCGAGTGTAATGTAAGCTTATACGTCTACCTACACCGTATTTACCACCTGTCCAGCCAGTGTTAACTAAGTAAACATCAACGTCATGTTTATCAATAAGTTCACCTAGCAAATCTGCATACTTAATAGGATTAAGTGGTAAGAATGGTGCACCAAAACATGTAGAGAATGATGGTTCAGGCTCTGTAACGCCACGCTCTGTTCCTGCTAATTTAGATGTAAAGCCGCTTAAGAAGTGGTACATCGCTTGTGATTTAGTTAATTTAGCAATTGGTGGTAATACACCGAATGCGTCAGCTGTTAAGAAAATGATTGTATTAGGGTGAGCTGCTTTAGATGGTAATACAATGTTATCAATGTGATGAATTGGATAAGCTGCACGGGTATTCTCAGTATATGAATTATCATCAAAGTCAACGGCGCCACGCTCGTTAACTACAGTATTTTCAAGAATAGTGCCGTATTGAATCGCGTTATAAATTTGCGGTTCTTTTTCTTTAGAAAGATTGATTGCTTTAGCATAACAACCACCTTCGATGTTGAAAATACCATTTTTATTCCAACCATGCTCATCATCACCAATTAATTTTCTATCTGGTGCTGCAGATAACGTTGTTTTACCTGTACCTGATAATCCGAAGAATAAGGCAACGTCTCCTTTATCTCCAACGTTAGCAGAACAATGCATACTCATAATGTCTTGCATTGGTAGTAAATAGTTCATTACTGAGAAGATACCTTTTTTCATTTCGCCAGCATATTCAGTACCACCAATTAAAATCGTTTTATGTTTGAATGAAATGATAACGAATGTTTCTGATTTAGTACCATCAACTTCAGGGTCAGCTTTAAAATGAGGTGCAGAAACAATAGTGAAATTAGGTTTAATATTACTTGCTTCTTCTTTAGAATCTGGGCGAATAAACATATTTTGTGCAAAAAGGTTGTGCCATGCAAGTTCGTTAATAACTGTAAGTTTCAATTGTGTATCTTTGTCACTACCCGCATAGCCATTAAAAACGTAAAGTTCATCTTTAGTATCAAGATAGTCTAAAACTTTAGCGTAGAGATTTAAGAAAGTTTCTTCATCGATAGGTTGGTTAATATCTCCCCAATGAATATTATCTTTATAAGAAGGTTCTGTAACGATAAATTTATCTTTTGGAGAACGTCCAGTGTATTTACCAGTGCTCGCATTAATCGCACCAAGTTCAGTTAATTCTCCTTCTTTATTACCCATTATTTTGTAATAAAGTTGAGTTGTTGAGAGTTGAAAAAGAGAGCTTTCTTTTTCTAATAATTTTTTAATTTTAGGTGTTTCGCTGTATGTATCTACTGACATACCCAATCCCTCCAGCGTGTGTTATAGAAATTCAATATTGTAAGCCTTTACATGAAAATAGTATAACATAATGCCATAATTATTCCACCTGGAAAAGACAAAAAAACATGTAAAAACAAAATTGACATTAATTGGCGAATTAGGTAGTATAGTTCTTAACGGATTCTCTTATCCTGAGTGGTGGAGGGACATGGACCCAATGAAACCCAGCAACCTCTTTTTTAAAGAAAGGTGCCAAACCGTTTGCAGACATATAATCGTCTGAACGATAAGAGCGAATGGACGTTTAAGAGCCTTCTCTCTGTCTTGAATAGTGAAGAAGGCTCTTTTATTTTTGAGCTCACATTTTAAAGAGAATTTTCGTAAATATAATGGTAAAAGGAGCAAGTCATGACTTACAATAAACGTTTATTTACTTCAGAATCAGTAACAGAAGGACATCCTGACAAGATTGCTGACCAAGTGTCTGATGCGATCTTAGATGAAATATTGAAAGATGATCCTAATGCACGTGTCGCTTGTGAAACGACTGTAACAACTGGAATGGCGCTCATTTCAGGTGAAATATCAACTTCTACTTATGTAGATATTCCTAAAGTCGTACGAGAAACAATTAAAGGTATTGGCTATACGCGTGCTAAATTTGGCTATGATTACCAAACAATGGCAGTATTAACTGCAATCGATGAACAGTCACCGGATATTGCGCAAGGTGTAGACAAAGCACTTGAATATAGAAATGATATTTCAGAGGAAGAAATTGAAGCTACAGGTGCGGGTGACCAAGGCTTAATGTTTGGTTATGCGACTAATGAGACAGAAACATATATGCCGTTACCAATCTTTTTATCACATCAATTAGCGAAGCGTTTATCAGATGTACGTAAAGATGGTATTCTAGATTATTTAAGACCTGATGGTAAGGTTCAAGTTACAGTAGAATATGATGAAGATGATAAACCTAAACGTATTGATACGATTGTTGTATCATCTCAACATGCGGATGATGTTGAATTAGAACAAATTCAAAGTGATATTAAAGAACATGTCATTTATCCAACAGTACCAGAAGGTTTAATTGATAGTGAGACTAAATTCTTTATCAATCCAACAGGAAGATTTGTTATCGGTGGACCACAAGGTGATGCAGGGTTAACAGGACGTAAAATCATCGTTGATACTTATGGTGGTTATGCACGTCACGGTGGTGGTTGCTTCAGTGGTAAAGATCCAACTAAAGTAGACCGCTCAGCAGCTTATGCAGCGAGATATGTAGCGAAAAATATCGTTGCTGCAGGACTGGCAGATCAATGTGAAGTACAACTTGCATATGCGATTGGCGTTGCTGAACCAGTTTCAATTTCAATTGATACATTCAAGACAGGTAAAGTTTCAGAAGCACAACTTGTTGAAGCGGTTAGAGCAAACTTTGATTTACGACCAGCAGGTATCATTAAAATGTTAGATTTAAAACATCCTATATATAAACAAACAGCAGCATATGGTCACTTTGGTAGAACTGATGTACTATTACCTTGGGAAAAATTAGACAAAGTGAACGTATTAAAAGATGCTGTTCAAAGTTAATAAACGCTTTAAATAATATTATAAGAAATTGTCGAAATTAAAGACTGTTTCTATTATAATTAGACATACTGATAGATTAAAGGAGCGTTGATTTAATGAATTCACTTGGACCAATTGAAATTGGTTTAATCATAGCTATTGTAGTTGCAGCAATTTGTTTAATTCTATTTTTAGTTACACTTAAAAGTAAAAATAATATTAAACAAAAGACAAAAGAAGAATACGACCTAAAAGAAAAACAAATGAAAGCGTCTCATGACGAAGCACTTGAAAAAGAGCGTATACAAAATAAAAAGCAAGTTACTAAACAAAAAGAAGATTTTGATGCAACTGTCAGCGGTAAAGACCGTGAAATTGATGCCTTAAAACTATTCTCTAAGAATAAAAGTGAATATGTGACAGATATGCGTTTAATTGGTATTAGAGATCGTTTAGTAAAAGAAAAACGTATCAGACCTGAAGATATGCATATTATGGCAAATATCTTCCTTCCAAGTAATGAGTTTAATGATATTGAACGTATTAGTCACCTTGTACTTACACGTACTGGCCTATATATTATTGATTCGCAATTATTAAAAGGACATGTATATCAAGGCATAAGTGGTAATCAATTTAACGAATTACCAATGATGGAACAAATCTTTAACACGCTAGATTTAGATGCTAAGTCACCACAAACGTTAGTACTTGATCAAAATGAGGACAAAGCGTCATTGTCATTCGTTAATTATTCTGAACAGCTTGCTGCGATAGAGAAATTAGCGTCAGATTTACAAACTCAGTTGGGGGCGAAATATACACCAACAGCGATTTTATATTTCAATCCGAAACATGATGGAGACGTCACAATTTCAAATTATGCACAAAGTTCAAGTGTTAAAGTACTCGTAGGACCTGATCAATTAGATGAGTTCTTCAATAAGTTTGTATTCCATGGACGTATTCAATATAATGTGGATGAATTACAAGATGTTATGGACAAAATTGAATCATTTAATTAATTTCTAATCTGATATAACAAACATACCAATCATCTATTAAGCAAATTCGCAGTANNGAACTGAGAAGGCGCTTAAATCAAGCGCTTCTCGATTATTGTTATTCTTGCGGGAGTGGAGCAACGAATTTAAAAAGAATTCTGTTCCATTCCCGTTTTTAAATGGTTTAAATAAGGGAATAAGATAATACATATTTTAAAGAAAAGGGGTACCGTGAATGGAAACAATTGAATTTTACAATGGTCACACAATGCCTAAAGTTGGTATTGGAACGTTTAGAGTAGAAAATAATGATGAATGTAGAGAAGCGGTTAAGCATGCAATCGTTTCTGGTTATCGTAGTATTGATACAGCTAAAGTCTATGGTAATGAAGAACAAGTCGGTTTAGGGATCCAGGATGGATTAGCTGCTACAGGTTTAGAACGTAAAGATTTATTTATTACGTCTAAACTATATTTTGAAGATTTTGGTCGAGAAAATGTAGCAAATGCCTATGAAACAAGCATCAACAAGCTAGGCTTGGATTATTTAGACTTATACCTTGTGCATTGGCCCGGTACAAATGAGGCAATCATGATAGATACTTGGAAAGGTATGGAAGATTTATATAAAGAGGATAAGGTTAAAAGTATTGGCGTAAGTAATTTTAATGCAGAACACTTTGAAGCATTACTAGCTCAAGTTTCTATCAAACCTGTGATCAACCAAGTGGAATTTCATCCATATTTCACGCAAAAGGCATTACGTAAATATTTAGAAGTGCAAAATATTCACATGGAGTCATGGTCACCATTTATGAATGCTCAAATTTTAGATGATGAAACGTTGAACCAAATTGGTAAAGAAGTGAATAAAACTGCAGCTCAAGTCGTGATACGATGGAATATACAACATGGTGTTATCGTCATTCCTAAATCAGTCACGCCACAAAGAATAGAAGAGAATATCAATGTCTTTGACTTTGAATTAACTGATGAACAAATGGAACGAATTGACAATTTAAATAAAGACCAACGTATTGGTCCTGATCCAGAAACATTCGAGGGCTAATAGTTAACTAAAAACACTTTATTGTTAAAAGCTTTAAAACTTTTAACAATGAAGTGTTTTATAATATGAAACCTACATAGCATGATATAAATCCTACGATAAATTGTAAAATGGAATAACTCAAAAAACGAATCGGTTTAAAATGTGGATACAATAATTGGACAAGTTCATGTGATAGGGTTGAAAAAGTTGTTAATCCACCAAGAAAGCCAGTGATAATCAACATTGAAAACCACTGATGATTCAAAGCGATTCCGAATACGAACCCGATTAAAAAACTGCCTACAATATTGACGATTAACGTAGCAACGGGTATAGGTGAAGAAATCTTAGTATTAATGAAATCTGATAGCCAAGCTCTCACGACAGCACCTAAACCTCCGCCAACCATAACGAGCACTAAATTAATCATACACGTGCCCCTCCTAATATAACGCCTAACCAGCAACATAAGATGCCTCCAACGTAACTTAATGATCCATATATACATAGCAATATGAACCGATAATCATGAAACATAGTAACTAACTCGAATTGGAAGGTTGAGAAGGTAGTTAACGCACCTAATAGTCCCGTAGTTAATCCTTTTTTGAGCATGGGCTTATGTTTGAAAAATTGTATGGTTAGAGATGACAAATATCCCATTAATAATGCACCAACTAAATTTGCGACTAACGTCCCAATAGGTAAGCCAGAGCCTGTATTTAATGTTGATAAGATGTATCTTAATAATGCACCAACCATACCACCGATAAACACAAATAAATATTGCATTTTGTCACACCTATTTCTTGTTTTATTACAATTAAATCATTATTCTGTGATATCCATTCGATTACGAAATAATACCAAACGTTTTGATTGAAGCAAAGATATGGAATACAATTACGAATAAAATAATGATTGGTAAAATTTTACTAGCAATTCTAATCCAGCCTTGTTTATCGCCTAAATGTTTGATTGCTTTATCTGAAAAGATAATCGAAGCAATTAAAACAATAACATTAACAATACTACAGGCAATGAGTAAATATTTAACAGAATTAATTTGCTGACTTAATAGTGGATTAAATGTATTAAAATAAAAGCTTATTATGAGTAAAATCACTGATATATAGAAGTATTTTTTTGGCTTAGACATTGTGTTCCTCCTACCTAATTTCATTTAATCATATTACCACATTTTAATTATAATTTAATAGTGACTCGTCAATTTTGAATTTTATTTTCATTAAAAGGCAAAACATTCGCTTAGTAATTCTAAGAATGATATAAATAATTTATAAATATTTTATTGTTACGGCATAGTATAATCATCATAAGAACATGCGTACATACATATAAATTCCATTGTGATGTAACTTAACTATCATCGTAATCGAAATTAAAGGAGGAAGAAATACAATGACAAAATTAAATGTACAAGTATTTGCAGATGGTGCAGACATTGAAAAAATGAAAGCAGCTTATAAGAATAAAGAAGTAGATGGGTTCACTACAAATCCTAGTTTAATGGCGAAAGCAGGTGTAACGGATTACAAAACATTTGCAGAAGAAGCAGTTAAAGCGATTCCAGATGCATCAATTTCATTTGAAGTGTTCGCAGATGATTTAGAAACAATGGAGAAAGAAGCTGAAATTTTAAAACAATACGGTGATAATGTATTTGTTAAAATTCCAGTGGTTAACACAAAAGGTGAATCAACTATCCCATTAATTAAAAAGTTATCTGCTAACAATGTACGTCTAAACGTAACAGCAGTATACACGATTGAACAAGTTAAAGAAATTACAGAAGCAGTCACTGCAGGTGTACCTACATATATTTCAGTGTTTGCTGGAAGAATTGCGGATACAGGTGTAGATCCATTACCATTAATGAAAGAATCAGTTGACGTTGCCCACAGTAAAGAAGGCGTATTATTATTATGGGCAAGTTGCCGTGAACTATTTAATGTCATTCAAGCTGATGAAATTGGTGCCGACATCATTACATGTCCTGCAGATGTAGTGAAGAAAGTGAATACGAATTTAGGGCGAGATATTAATGAATTATCAGTAGATACGGTTAAAGGATTTGCTAAAGATATTCAAAGCTCAGGGCTATCTATTCTTTAAGTATAATTAAATTTAACAACTGACTCCGTAGCATTAGATAGTGTTAAGACATTCTATAAGTCACTGGTATAAATGTATTAGAGTGAAGAATGATATTAACAATATCAGAAACATAGCTACGGGGTATTTTTATATTAATAAGTGATACTATTCCAACTTGTTTCTAAATGTCAATGTTGTTAAAAATTTAAAAAGAAATAATTTAAAAAGGAGATAACCACAAAGTATGAAACGAACAGATTTTGAAGAGAAAGTAAAAAAGCAATTGTGGTTTTTGAATAAGAAAGAAAAAAAGCAATTACATAATAGTTTAGCGGAATATCGCCATGAAGTTGAGCGCCAAGAAGGGGAAATTCAGACGAATCAGTATCGTAAACCTATTCATTATGCGAATCAATTTCTGAAAAATAATGTGTTTCAACAAAAAGAAGTAGCAAGTACAACATTGCTTCTTTTACTCATTAGTATGGTGCTTATTTACGCTTTCTTACTTGGCTTATTTTTAACAGGATTTATTACGAGTTTAACTGCAGTCAATTATTTTATCAATCCACAGGTATCAATGCCAATATTGAATGTCGTCTTAATTTTAATTGGTGCAATACTATTGGCTATCGTAAGTTTAATGCTGATTAAATCAGTTACTGCATTTTTCACTAAAAAGTTACTTGAATACAAATTTAATAAATCTGCATAGTTTTTTGCATTAAATGAAATAATAAAGTACTCTCTTGCCACTTTTTATAAATTAAAGTGTAGGGTTCATCAACACGTAATTGGACATTATTATCAAATGTTATGATTACGCCATCTTTATTTGATGTTAACCCTATAATGTTCAATGCATTAATATAAGTTTGCAAAGGTGCACGTTGATGTTTAATAGGGAACAGTACGGCTTTGTCAGATATATATAAAGGTACGAGTTTATGAATCGCTAACAATCGTTTCGCTAATTTTAATCTTTGTGAATACGATTGATTATGTTGTTCAAAATAATAAATCAGTACTTTTTTTATTGGAAAAGGTAAAACCATATTATATGTTGAAAAACAACATGTCGTTTTATGCGTATTAGCCTGCAAAGTTTGGAGATAAAGAAGATGGTGTGTGTTGTGTGGTATCATATTACTCACCTTTGACATAATAGTTGTTGAGTTTTTTTATAGAAGAAGTTTTATAGTTTTTAATACTAGATAAAGACACATGCATTAATTCGGCAATTTCAAACTGTTTATAACCTTGAATGAAATAGTTATACCATTCAAGTTCTCTAGGATTTAACAATTGCGTCATATCATTATAATTAAAGATTGATGTTTCTATTGAAGCGGAGATAAGGTGTGGAGAGGTTGAGGTGTCAACGTCAACCATGTCAGGTTTTAAACTTTCTTTTCTAAATAAATCAATTAAATAAAAATTGAGTCGTTGGTAGAGAAACGAGGATAAACTTACATTTGAATTATCATTGTAATTCTTAGATAATTGCCACAGTTTTATGAGTAATAATTGATAAAATTCATCATAATTATACTTGACGTTATAATGCTTTAACAAATAGTGAATTATTTTATGATGTTTATGATATATGTCATTAAAATTCAATACTTCAGAGATTCGCTCCTAATTTAAGTACTTAAATGAAATTTCCGGATATATAAAATTTAAAGTAATTTATTTAAATTATCATTTGCGTAATTTAACAAAAGGGTGTTAAATAGTAAGCATAGATTAACTATAAACTGTAAAATCATGTCTAAAGGCGCATGTAACTTAGCAATACGACAAAATCATTATGGACATACCTTACATTCATCAATATATTTAAATTTTAGTCAATTTGTAACATGGGAGGTATAACGTTGGATTACGCACATTTAAATCTTGAGCATTTCTTCGCAAGAAATGATGATTTAGACATTATTAGAGATCGTTCTGAATTTGTAATGATTAATAATTTTACAAATGAAATGATGTATCGAGATGGTGAAATAGAAGGAACAGTTGATTTAAATCAATATTATTACAAGAATAGATCTCAAGCAGCGAGTTTTATTATGATGGATTATCGTAAAGATAATTGATAGATAAAGTACTGCTGGTGAGAATCAAGTAATGAAATTATATATGTTTCATTACTTTTTATTTTGCAAAGTTTCATTTTGATTACTTTTATTTTATGAATATGTAACATTGCAAGTATAAAATTGTTTATAAGAATTAATAATGTTAAACTTTATTATCATAATAGATTTTAAATAAAAACAACATTGACCTAAGAGGTGTGAATATGACGAAGCACAAAAAAGGCTCAATTATTAGCCTAGTGGGGTTATTGATTGTTTTAGTTGCAGCAGGTTTTATATTCTTTAATATGATTTCAGATCAAATATTCTTTAAGCATGTTAATGAAGAAGAACGCGTAGAACATTTAGATGTAACATTAAATAAAGCTGCGAATAAACAAATTGATAATTACACAAGTCAACAAGTCTCTAACAAGAATAATACTGCTTGGAGAGATGCTTCAGATAGTGAAATAAAAGCTGCAATGGACAGTAGTAAGTTCATTGATGATGACAAACAAAAGTATCAATTTTTAGATTTATCTAAATATCAAGGCATTGATGAAAATCGTATTAAACGTATGTTATTCGACCGACCAATGTTATTGAAACATACTGACGCTTTCATTAGTGCTGCCAAAGAGAAGCATGTTAACGAAGTGTATTTAATTTCACATGCTTTATTAGAAACAGGTTCAGTTAAAAGTGAATTAGCCAACGGGGTAGAAATTGACGGTAAGAAGTATTATAACTTCTACGGTGTAGGCGCGTTAGATAGTGATCCAATTAAAACGGGTTCAGAGTACGCTAAAAAACATGGTTGGGACACACCTGAAAAAGCAATCAAAGGTGGCGCCGACTTTATTCACCAACATTTCCTATCTCACGAAGATCAAAATACGCTCTACAGTATGAGATGGAATCCTAAGAATCCAGGTGAACATCAATATGCTACTGATATAAAATGGGCAGAAAGTAATGCTGAAATCATTGCTGATTTTTATAAAGAAATGAAAACTGAAGGTAAATATTTCAAATTATACGTATACAAAGATGACAATAAACATCAAAAATAAAGTTATTATATAGTAAAAGCCAACGTCGACACTTGTGTGAATAAGTGTTGACGTTGGCTTTTTAGGATAAAAAATAGATTTATTTATTCTGCTTTATTTTTCTTAGTTAACCAACTAAAGGCTATAATCATTACGACAAAAACTTTTAAAATAAATTTCATTTTTGTTCACCTCAATAACTTAATACTACCATAATTGCTGAATTAAAAGAAAAATGATGATAATAACATATGAGTATAAATTATTTTAAGCGATTTATGATATTGATATAATAGATATATTAAAAAGTCTTTTTAAAGTAATAAAGAAGGATGATGATATATGCGTGTAGCTATAATTGGAATGGGTACGGCTGGTGTGAGTGTTTTAAGACAGTTAGTCAAAAATGAAGCATTTAAATATTTAGAGGTAGATGTCTATGATAATGAAAAGAATATGGGACAAGGTGTGCCATTTCAAAATGACAGTAGTCAGTTACTCATCAATTTGCCAACAAAGCAGATGAGTTTAAATTTAGATGATGATGAAGAATTCTGGAATTGGTATCAAGAACAATCAGAGTTTAAATTTGATAATCCTAAGTACTTACCTCGATTTGTGTTTGGTCATTATATGAAATCTTATCTATCTAACTTTGACCTATTATTTGATAATCTTTCGGTTATCAAACGTCCAGTTCGTGAAATTTTTACAAATTCAGAAATAGATGAGACGACATTAAAATATTTTGTATGTACATCAGAAGATATGAGTGAATGGAAAGAATACGACTATATCTTCTTAACGACAGGTACTTTCGCTTATCATGATCCGTATCAATTAAAAGGTAAAAAAGGATATATTCAAACACCTTATCCTACATATAATACATTGGATGAAGTTTCAGAATCAGATGATATAGCCATAATTGGAACTGGATTAGCTAGTTTAGATGTTGTTAGATATGTCGCTACACATCATCCTAAGTTGCCAATTACTATGACGAGTCGTTCAGCACATCTGCCAAGTGTAAGAGGGAATATGGTTGATATTGAATTTAAATATTTAACTAAACAAAAGTTTAATGAGCTAAAAGGAAAACATTTTGGAAATGTTCCATTAGAAATCGCTTTTGAATTATTTCAACAAGAATGTGAAGACCGTAATATACAGTTAGATAAATTAATACATAGACGTACTGGTAATACAATTAAAGATTTACAATATGATCTCGAACGTGCAAATGAAATTGGAGTATTTCAAAGTTTAATTGAAAATGTTAAAGAGAATTTGAATTGGATATGGAATAGTTTCAGTCGAGAAGATCAGCAAGCCTTTGATAAGCGATTTTCAAAACATATTCAATTAAATTCGAATCCAATGCCACCACGTACAGCACAATTAATTATTAAACTCATACGTAATCAATCACTTATTATTAAAAGAGGATTAGAGGATATTAAACATACAGATGACGGTTATTTATTAACATTTAAAGATGAGCGACAACCTAAACCATATGATGTCATAATCAATTCAACTGGATCCAAAACACATTTGTCAGATTTAGATGACGAAGATCAGCTTATACTGAACCTTCAAAATAGACAAATCGTTCAGCCGCACCCAATGGGCGGTATTCAAATTATTCCAGAAACGAATCAAGTCATTAGCCCAAGATATGGAACATTAAATAATATGATTGCCATTGGACAAGTGACGAACGGTGTTAACAAGTTAAGAAATGGTGTGAAGATGATTGTTGATCAAGCAGTAAGTTCTGTCAACTATATGTACGACAATCAAAGTAAGTTTGATCACGTCGATGCTTAAAGTGCATGTTTACACTTAAATGACTAAATTGCATCAATGGTTACACTGTTTAATATTATATAGCGTAGACGGTTTGTAATTTTTAAACAATAAGCGTATGATGATTAGTGTAGTAATCAAACTACATTAACTCTAATAATCACAATTTCATATGAATTCTTTCGGGGCGGGGTGCAATTCCCAACCGGCAGTAAATTAAGCCTGCGACCTGTCAAAGTATATGGTTAACTACTTTGATGGCTGATCTAGTGAAAGTCTAGAGCCGACAGTGAAAGTCTGGATGGGAGAAAGAATCGAGACGTCAATTTAAGTTATAATGACGCTTATTTAGCATACACATTTAAGAAATGTTGTAAGCTTATTTGAACATATATTTAATTTCCCTATGCCTGTAATTGTTTTATTGGTATAGGGAATTTTTATTTTGAGGTGATGAATTGAGTTATTTTATGAATTATGCAATACAACTCGCACAAATGGTTGAAGGTCAAACGGGTGTTAACCCGCCAGTGGGTGCTGTCGTAGTCAAGAACGGCAGAATTGTCGGACTGGGTGCACATCTTAAACAAGGTGATAAACACGCGGAAGTACAAGCACTTGATATGGCTGGAGAAAATGCAAAAGGTGGAACGATTTACATTTCGTTAGAACCTTGTACGCACTTTGGCTCAACACCACCATGTGTGAATAAAATTATAGAATTTGGACTAAGTAAAGTTGTTTACGCTGTTAAAGATACAACATTACCTTCTGAAGGGGATGCAATATTAGAACAAGCTGGCATCGAAGTTGAATATCAATACACTGAAGATGCAGCTGCGTTGTATCGTGACTTTTTCAAAGCTAAGTCAGAACAACTACCTGAAATCACGATGAAAGTGTCTGTATCATTAGATGGTAAACAGGCTACTGATATGGGTCAAAGCAAATGGATTACAAATTCAGATGTGAAACAAGATGTTTATCATTTAAGACATACGCATGATGCTGTATTAACGGGTAATGGCACAATTAACGCTGACAATCCCCAATATACGACGCGTATTCCAAACGGTAAACATCCTATTCGAATCGTTTTATCAAGAAGTGGCAACATTGACTTTACAAAGCAATTGTTCCAAGATTCTTCTAGCGAAGTTTGGATATACACAGAAAATGAGCATCTTAAAAGTCCAAATGCAAATGTCAAAATTATCTATTTAACTGAATGTAAATTAAAAGATATTTTAAAAGATATTTATAAGCGAGGTATTGGTAAGTTATTAATAGAAGCTGGACCTCGTGTAACTTCGGAATTTCTCCAAACACATTTTATCGATCAACTTATTATTTATTACGCCCCGAAAATAATAGGTGGTTCTGGGAAAAATCAATTCTATCAAACAAATGATGTCATTGATTTAAACCACGCCACGCAATTTGAAATTATTTCTACTGAATTAATTAATCAAAACTTAAAAATGATCTTGCGAAAGAAGTGACAACTCATGTTTACAGGTATCGTTGAAGAAATTGGTACTGTCAAGAATATTCGTACGCATCAATCAGTTAGAACACTGGATATTGCTTGTCAAACGATTGTAGAAGACATGCACATTGGTGATTCTATTAGTGTGAATGGTGCATGTCTAACGGTAATTGATTTTACAAGTAACTATTTTTCGGTACAAGTTATTAAAGGTACTGAAGATAAAACATACTTATCACAAATTAAGCAAAATGATGAAGTGAATTTAGAACGCGCAATGCCAGGAGATGGTCGCTTTGGAGGTCATTTCGTTTTAGGTCACGTCGATGATAAAGGTGTGATTACGCATGTAAACGAAACATCTAATTCAAGAATTGTTTCGATTAAAGCATCGCCAAGGATTATTAAACAAATGGTTAAGCAAGGCTCTATCACTGTAGATGGTGTAAGCTTAACTGTTTTCGATCTTCGGAATGATAGTTTTGATATTCATTTAATACCTGAAACGAGACGTTCAACGATTTTATCTTCCAAGCAAAAAGGAGATTCAGTTCATCTAGAAACGGATGTTCTTTTCAAATACGTTGAGCGAATGATGAGTAGAAATGAATCAGAACTTACATTAGATAAGCTGAAAGCATTTGGATTTTAGGAGGCGTAAGATTAAATGAAATTTGATGAGATAAAAGATGCACTAAATGCTTTACAACGTGGTGAAAGTATTATTGTAGTGGACGATGAAGATCGTGAAAATGAAGGTGACCTGGTTGCTGTTACGCAATGGATGAATGATAATACCATCAATTTTATGGCAAAAGAAGGTAGAGGATTAATTTGTGCACCAATTAGTAAAGATATAGCTCAAAGATTAAATCTAACAACGATGGTTGACCATAATACGGATGACTTTGGAACGAATTTCACAGTTAGTGTTGATCATGTAACAACTTCAACTGGTATAAGTGCATTTGACCGAATGGCAACGGCACGTGCCTTAATTAATCCTGAATCTACACCGTCGGATTTTCATAAACCTGGTCATCTATTTCCACTCATTGCTAAGGAAAAGGGTGTATTAGAACGTACCGGTCATACTGAAGCGGCTGTTGATTTAGCCAAACTTACGCAAGCTAAGCCTGCTGGTGTAATATGCGAAATTATGAACGAAGATGGCACTATGGCTAAAGGTGAACAACTTGAAGTATTTAAACAACGTCATGGCCTTAAAATGATTACAATTGAAAGTTTAGTTAAATACCAGAAGGACAAAAACGCTAATGTTGAATTGAAAGCAAAGGTAAATATGCCAACAGATTACGGTTCTTTTGAAATGTATGGATTTGAATCACCATTAACTAATGAAGAAATTGTTGTACTTGCTAAGGGTAAACCACGTGCGACTGAAAATGTACGTATTCACTCCGCTTGTTTAACAGGTGACATCTTCCATAGTCAAAGATGCGATTGTGGTGCACAACTAGAAGCGGCAATGAAATATATTCATTCGCATGGTGGCTTAATTATCTATTTACCTCAAGAGGGTAGAGGGATAGGGTTAATAAATAAACTAAGAGCATATGAATTGATCGAACAGGGTCATGATACAGTAACAGCTAACTTAGCTTTAGGTTTTGATGAAGATTTGAGAGATTATCACATTGCAGCACAAATATTAAATTATTTTAATGTACAACAAGTGAACTTGTTAAGTAATAATCCCAAAAAATTTGAAGGTTTATCTGAATATGGTATTACAGTTGCGGATCGTACACCAATTATAGTGGCAGAAACTGAATATAACCATGAGTATATGAATACCAAAAAAATCAAAATGGGTCATTTAATTTAGGAGGAATAAATATGAACTTTGAAGGTAAATTAGTAGGAACAGATTTAAAAGTAGCAATTGTAGTAAGTCGTTTTAATGATTTCATTACCAATCGTCTATTAGATGGTGCGAAAGATACACTCGTACGTCATGGTGTTGAAGAGAGTAATATAGATGTTGCATATGTCCCTGGTGCATTTGAGATTCCATTAGTCTCAAAAAAACTTGCCCAAAAAGGTGCATATGACGCAATTATAACTTTAGGTTGTGTTATAAGAGGCGCAACATCTCATTATGATTATGTATGTAATGAGGTAGCTAAAGGTGTTTCTAAGGCAAATGACGTGAGTGATACACCAGTTATATTTGGTGTATTAACAACAGAAAGTATTGAACAAGCAGTTGAAAGAGCGGGTACTAAAGCAGGAAATAAAGGTGCCGAAGCGGCAGTGAGTGCGATTGAAATGGCTAATTTATTAAAACAGTTTTAATTTGAAATGATAGGGAGTGGGACAGAATTCTTTTAAATTCGTCGTCCACTCCCAACTTGCTTTGCTTGTAGAATTTCTTCATGAAATTCTCTTTGTTGGGGCCCCGCCCGCAAGTATGACTTGAACTGAGAAAAGCTTGATTTAACGGCCTTCTCAGTTCAGTCAGCTACTGCGAATTTGCAAAATAGCTTCATTATATTATTTTTGTCCCGGACTTATCGTTTTATAAGTTTAGTTACACCTGAAATTATAAAGGCTGCTCCAAGTCCTAAACTAGTGAAAAGACCAATTTTCTTCAATGTTTTAGTTGAGACAAACTCTTGATATGCTAGTGCTAAATTTTGTGGACGCTCAGCTAATCTACGCATGAAATAACCGAACCAGTCATTACCATATGGTACATAAATAGTGAAATGGTATCCTTGTCGTGCAATTTCTTCAGCTAATTCGCTACGGAATCCATATAACATTTGAAATTCGAATTGATCCTTATCGATATTATGTAATTTAACAAATTGTTTAACATGGTTAATAATTTGGTCATCATGTGTAGCGATAGAAGTGAAATTTTTAGCATTTAAAAGTCGTTTTTCGATGATTTTTATGTAATTTTCATCAATTTCTTCTTTAGTTTGATAAGCGATTTGTTGATCCTCTTTGTAAGCACCTTTGACTAATCTTAAGCGTAAATTAGGATATTTATCAATTAAATCAACTGCATCATAAAGATAAGCTTGTATTACAGTACCAACGTTTCTGAATTCCCCTTTAAGACGATCTAGTACTTCTACGATTTGTTGTAAACTGTCATATTTTTCAGTGTCAATGTTAATATGCATATTATTGAATTCATTAGCTTTAAGTAATATTTCTCTTAAATTGTTATAGGCTAATTCTGTATCAAATTCACCACCCAGTGAACTTAATTTTACTGACATATGTGCATCGACATTATAATCTTTAATGGCTTGCACAACTTCTAAAATTTCATGTTTTGCTTGATTTGCTTCTTCAACCGTTCCAACAAATTCGCCAAGATTATCTACTGTAACAGCAATATTTAAATCGTTGAGTCTCTCGATTGTATCAATTAGTTGCTCGATCGTATTGCCAGCTACAACTTTGTTAGCACCCATTTTCGGACCTACTTTTTTGGCAGTTTCATTTAAATATGTGCTATTTGATAATGCAATAAAAAAATTTTTGAAAAGTGACATATCCCATTCCTCCAAATTACATTAAACTAATAATTTAATAATAGTTTAGCATGAATATTACATAGTAGAAAGCGTTTTCAATTATCTGAATACTATAAAAAAGAGTATAATTACATTGTTGAACAATATTTATAATGAGATTGTGTCTCAGATTTACACCAGACTTAACAGATAATCTGATATAATACATTTATTGAAATATAAGTTAGAGAGGAATCAAACATATGTGGAAATGGGAAACTGAACATGATGCTAAAGGTGTCGTTGTTATAGTGCATAATATCTTAGAGCATACTGGTAGATATGCTTATGTCATTACGATGTTAAGACGTAATGGCTATCACGTAATCATGGGTGATTTACCTGGCCAAGGTCAAACTTCTAGAGCGAGTAAAGGGCAACTCGAGCATTTTGATATTTACCATGAAACGCTGTTGGAATGGGTTAGAATCGCAAATGAATATAAAATTCCTACATTCGTTATGGGCGTCGGGCTAGGTGGATTGATATTATTAAATGTACTTGAAAAAGCAGAATTGCCTATCGAGGGTATGTTACTCCTTTCTCCATTGTTAGAATTTAAAAGAAACAATAAAACGCGCAAAGATATGCTTATCTCTAATATTGGTAAAGGTTCTAAGGATGCACGCTTCAACTTAGGTATAGAACCTGAAGACTTAACACGAAATGATGAAGTAATTGATGAAACAAATCAAGATGGTTTAATGTTAAGAAAGGTAACTTATAAATGGTATAACATAGTTCTAGAAACAATGAAAGATACAGTACAGCATTTGAAAGACATCCAATCAATGCCAACATTACTCATGTATGGCACAGAAGATAAAATATTAGAATTGCGTTCTTTAGAAGAATTAAAAAATAAACTTAGCACGAATGAATTTTATTATAAAGTTTGGCAAGGGCTCTATCACGAGATTCATAATGAACCTGAACGTGATCAAGTGATGCGCTATGTTTTAACATTTTTAAATAACAGTGTGAATACTATGGGCTTTATTGTTAATGAAGAAGAAATTGAAGAAGTATGATACATTTGGCTAACCAATGATTTAATTTGTTGGTTAGCTTTTTTTAAACACCTAATTAAATATAATGCAATTGTTTGATTGAATAAGTTAATTTAGTAATAGTAAGTTAATAACTTTTAAAGATAAGTAAAAATATAATATAATGTAAATAGTATATCATTAATAATTTAATTATATATTTGTCTATTAGAGTTTAAAATTTAAAGTATTTTAACATTTGCTTTAATGTAAGTTAATTTTTGGGAGCTATTATAAATTGTTTAATTACAATAGTGATAATTGGGTAAATATATAGTGACAGATAATTTAATCATTTTAAAATCAGAATGTGTACAATCGGTTAGGGAGGGAGCAGCATGAGTAATCAAGCAGGAGAGAATGTTTCAATGATATTACAGCTTGAAGAAGTCTGTAAGGAAATCAATTCAATTTTTAAAATAATATATGAAACTTATGATTTAACTAAAGAAGAGGTTTTAATTTTACTTACTTTATGGGACAAAGGTCCTATGACGCTGAAAGAAATGGATAGTTACGTTAATATTAAGTCTTATAAACGTACCCGTACATATAATAAATTGGTTCACTCTGAATGGATTTTTAAAGAACGTCCTTTGGATGATGAACGTACTGTAATTATACATTTTAATGAAGCTAAACAAGAACAGAAAAATGAACTGTTAGATTTCATTACCGCAACTATAAAAAAACGATATGAAATATTAGAAAACAGTTTAAATTTATTAATGCGTGTTTAAGTAATCAAATCTCAGTTTGATGTCATATTGACTTATACTATAAGCGTGTTATATAAAAAATCCACTCCGTAATTAATATTTTTGGAGTGGATTTTTTGTATTCTTATTAAGAATGTTAGGTTTCTTGTTAGATGTTAAAGCTAACGTTTTTCAATGGCACAAATGAAGGGTGCATGATTCACTTGATTCATAAATTGATATTTAAGAATATGTGCTTTATTTTGATCGAATGCTTCTAGAAACGTTAATAAAGCGTCTCTCTCAATTTGACCTTCAGGGTGGCCGTGATAGATAACTAATACGATAATGCCTTCAACACTTAAATAATCAAAGATGTTATTAATCGCGTTGATAGTAGTTTCTGGTTTCGTAACGATAGATTTATCTCCTTTAGGTAAATACCCAAGATTGAAGATGGCGGCATCAATATGACCTTTATAGTTAGAATCGATATGTTGTTGCACATTCTCGTGGCCATCTTGAATGAGCGTTACGTTATCGTATGTTTTTACCTTTTCATAAGTGGATTGAATAGCAGATGCTTGGATGTCAAATCCGAATACGTGACCCTCTGGAACTTGTTGCGCAAGGAATTTCGTGTCATTACCATTGCCACAAGTTGCATCAATGACGATGCTTTGCGAATTAATGTGTTCAGTTATTAACGTTTTCGAAAAGGGGAGAATACGTTCTAATTTCATAATTTGACCTTTTCTTCAGTTTGATAATATTTACCTTGATATGATTCGCGTCTTGCTAATTCATTATCAATTTCATTTAAAACTTCCCATTTATTAACACTCCACATTGGACCAACCATTAAGTCGATAGGACCATCTCCAGTAATTCGATGTATAATCATTTCTGGAGGTAAAATCTCAAGTTGATCACAAACTAGATTGGTATAATCTTCTTGAGACATAAATTCAAGCATTCCTTTTTCATACTGTTTAACCATTGGCGTACCTTTTAATAAATGAAGTAAATGGATTTTAATACCTTGAACATCCATTTGCGCTACTTCACGAGCTGTTTCCATCATCATTTGATAGTCTTCTCCTGGTAATCCATTGATGATATGTGTGCAAACATTAATATTGTGTTTTCTTAACTTTGCCACACCTTCATAATAAGTTTGCATATCATGTGCACGGTTAATCAAATCAGATGTTTCTTGATGGACAGTCTGTAAACCTAATTCTACCCATAAATAAGTACGTTCATTAAGTTCTGCTAAATAGTCTACAACGTCATCTGGTAAGCAATCTGGTCGTGTTGCTATAGACAAACCAACAACGCCTTCTTCTTTAAGGACAGGCTCATACTTCTCTTTTAATACTTCTACTGGTGCATGCGTATTAGTGAAGGCTTGGAAATAAGCAATATATTTACCCTCGCTCCATTTTTCGTGCATTCTATCTTTAATTTGTTGGAATTGAACTTCAATTGGATCAGCTCTATTACCGGCAAAGTCGCCACTTCCTGCTGCTGAACAAAATGTACAACCACCATGTGCAACTGTGCCATCACGGTTAGGACAATCAAATCCACCGTCCAGCGCTACTTTAAAAATCTTTTGCCCAAATCTATTTTTTAAATGGTAATTCCATGTATGATATCGTTTATTTTCAAAGGCATACGGGAAATAGTTACCCATAACACATTTTCCTTTCTATCTAACTTAGTTCTAAGTAAAGATTTTAACATACTTTAATGTTATAGTGTTTAATGTGGTTCAACAAAAATATAAAGAGGGGACTAATAGTATGAATATACCTAGATCAGTATGGTGGCTAGTTATAGGTATGGCACTGAATATAACTGGCTCTAGCTTTTTATGGCCTTTAAACACAATTTATATGAAAGAAGAGCTGGGTAAGAGCCTGACAATTGCTGCGATTGTTCTAATGGTTAATTCATTTGGAATGGTAGTCGGAAATTTATTAGGGGGTTCATTATTCGATAAATTAGGCGGCTATCGAACAATTATGATTGGTACTGTGACTTGTTTAATAAGTACGACACTCTTAAACTTCTTCCATGGATGGCCATGGTATGCAGTTTGGTTAGTACTGTTAGGCTTTGGTGGAGGTATGATAGTTCCCGCAATATATGCAATGGCTGGTGCCGTTTGGCCTAATGGGGGAAGAACAACATTTAATGCTATCTACTTAGCTCAAAACATTGGTGTAGCAACGGGCGCAGCAATGGGTGGTTTCGTGGCTGAATTAAGTTTTAATTATATCTTTTTAGCTAACTTAATCATGTACGTCTTATTTGCAATTGTTGCAATAACGCAGTTCAATCTTGAGTATCATGCTAAATTTCGAACACCCGACAGTATAGATATTCACAATAAAGAAAACAAAAAACGGTTTATTGCACTATTATTATTATGTGTCATGTTTGCTATCTGTTGGATTGCTTATATTCAATGGGAAACAACAATTGCATCATTCACGCAAGAATTAAATATTTCAATGTCTCAATATAGCGTATTATGGACAGTGAATGGTATTATGATTTTAGTTGCGCAACCGTTAATAAGACCAGCGATTATGTTATTAAAAGGAAACTTAAAACATCAAATGTTTGTTGGGATTTTAATCTTTATGTTGTCATTCTTTGTTACTAGTTTTGCAGAACAATTTACTGTATTTCTAATCGGAATGATTATTTTAACGTTTGGTGAAATGTTTGTATGGCCTGCTGTTCCAACAATCGCTAACTATTTAGCACCTGAAGGTAAACAAGGTCAATATCAAGGTGTTGTCAATTCAGCATCAACTGTTGGTAAGGCATTTGGTCCGTTGATTGGTGGATTATTAGTAGATACGTTTAACATGAGTGCAATGTTTATCGGTATCATGCTTTTATTAATCATTGGAATTATTTTCCTTTCAATCTTTGATAAGGGTCTGCCTAAAAGAGCACAATCAAAACGTTCAAGACAGTAACTATATTTAAGTGTAAGTTGAAATAAATTAATAACTACTACTTGCAATTACTGCTTGAATCTCATAATATTAAAATGTATTGGAGTAGTAGCTTAAATACTTTTCATCAGAGAGCTAGTGGTGGTGAGAACTAGTGTTAAGAATTAAGTGAACTTACCGTTAAATAATTAAATTTAAAACATCTCTTACTATTATAAAGTGCACATAATATGTGAATTAGGGTGGTACCGCGGCTATTCGTCGTCCCTATCATAAATAATAGTTAGAGATGTTTTTTTATTTATAGGAGGAAATAGATTTGGGATATAATCATAAGGAAATTGAGAAAAAATGGCAAAATTATTGGGCAGACAACAAAACTTTTAAAACAAGCGATAACTTAGGTCAAAAGAAATTTTATGCGTTAGATATGTTCCCGTATCCATCAGGAGCAGGTTTACATGTCGGACACCCTGAAGGTTATACCGCTACGGATATTGTATCTAGATATAAACGTATGCAAGGTTATAACGTTCTTCATCCAATGGGATGGGATGCGTTTGGTTTACCGGCAGAGCAATATGCTTTAGATACGGGTAATGACCCTAGAGAATTTACACAACAAAATATTCAAACGTTTAAACGTCAAATTCAAGAATTAGGATTTAGTTATGATTGGGATAGAGAAGTTAATACGACAGATCCAGAGTATTATAAATGGACGCAATGGATTTTCATTCAACTTTACAATAAAGGATTAGCCTATGTTGATGAAGTAGCTGTTAACTGGTGTCCAGCATTGGGTACTGTATTGTCTAATGAAGAAGTAGTGGACGGTGTATCTGAACGTGGAGGACATCCTGTTTATAGACGTCCAATGAAACAATGGGTACTAAAAATTACAGAATATGCTGATCGTTTATTAGAAGACTTAGACGAACTGGATTGGCCTGAATCTATTAAAGATATGCAACGTAATTGGATTGGCCGATCTGAAGGTGCAAGCGTATCTTTTAAAGTAGATAACAGTGATGAAAGTATTGATGTGTTTACTACAAGACCGGACACAATTTATGGTACGACTTTCCTAGTATTAAGTCCTGAACACGCTTTAGTAAATAAAATTACGTCTGCCGATAAACTTGAAACGGTTAAACAATATCAAGAAGAAGCTTCAAAAAAATCCGATTTAGAACGTACTGATTTAGCAAAAGATAAATCAGGAGTGTTTACGGGTGCATACGCTATCAATCCGTTATCAGGTGAGACATTACCAATTTGGATTGCAGATTATGTACTATCTAGTTATGGTACAGGCGCAGTCATGGCTGTACCTGCGCATGACGAACGTGATTATGAATTTGCATCTAAATTTAATTTACCAATTAACGAAGTGATTGCTAGTGGAGATATTCAAAAAGAAGCATACACAGGTGTTGGTGAACATATTAATTCAGGTGAATTAAATGGCTTAGATAATGAAGCGGCGATCTCTAAAGCAATTGAACTATTAGTTGCTAAAGGTGCAGGCGAAAAGAAAGTAAACTACAAACTAAGAGATTGGTTATTCAGTAGACAACGTTATTGGGGAGAACCTATTCCAGTTATACACTGGGAAGACGGTTCTATGACTACAGTGCCAGAAGATGAATTACCTTTATTACTTCCAGAAACAGATGAAATTAAACCTTCAGGAACTGGAGAATCTCCATTAGCTAATATTGATGAATTCGTAAATGTCGTTGATGAGAAAACTGGCATGAAAGGTCGTCGTGAAACGAATACAATGCCACAATGGGCAGGAAGCTGTTGGTATTATTTAAGATATATCGATCCTCATAATAGTAAGATGTTAGCTGATCCAGAAAAATTAAAACACTGGTTGCCAGTTGATTTATACATTGGTGGTGTTGAACACGCAGTACTACACTTATTATATGCAAGATTTTGGCATAAAGTTTTATTTGACTTAGGTGTTGTTCCAACTAAAGAACCTTTCCAAAAATTATATAATCAAGGTATGATTCTTGGTGAAGGTAATGAAAAAATGAGTAAGTCAAAAGGCAACGTAGTTAACCCAGATGATATTGTCAATTCTCATGGTGCTGATACATTACGTTTATATGAAATGTTTATGGGACCATTAGATGCTGCGATTGCATGGAGTGAAAATGGACTTGACGGTTCTAGACGTTTCTTAGATCGTGTATGGCGATTATTCATTAATGAAGATGGTTCATTAACAGATAAAGTAGTTGAAAACAATGACACTAAATTAGATAAAGTATTTAACCAAACTGTGAAAAAGGTAACAGAAGATTTTAATTCATTGAACTTTAACACAGCTATTAGCCAATTGATGGTATTTATTAACGAGTGTTATAAATCAGAAACTATTTATAAACCATATGCAGAAGGTTTCATTAAAATGTTAGCACCAATTGCGCCTCATATTGGTGAAGAATTATGGAACAGATTGGGTAATGATGATACGATTACTTACCAACCTTGGCCAACCTATGATGAATCATTATTAGTTGATGCAGAAGTAGAAATTGTTGTCCAAGTTAACGGTAAAGTTAGAGCCAAAATGAATATTCCTAAAGACACGTCTAAAGATGAGATGGAAGCATTAGCATTACAAGACGAAAATGTTAAACTATCTATAGAGGGTAAAGACATTAAAAAAGTGATTGCTGTGCCTCAAAAATTAGTAAATATTGTTGCTAAATAATAATTAAAAGGAGTTTTAATAATGGAATCTATTACAGTAGATCAATTAAAAGAGAAAGTATTAGAATCTAATCCAGTTAACATTGTGGATGTTAGAACTGACGAAGAAACTGCAATGGGAGTTATACCTGGAGCTAAAACAATTCCAATGGATCAAATTCCTGATAACCTAAATTATTTTAATGACAAAGACACATACTATATTATCTGTGCAGCTGGAATGCGTAGTGCAAAAGTTGTGAAATATTTAGAAGACCATGATATTCATGCTATTAATGTAGAAGGTGGTATGAACGAATGGGGCACTGCAGGTACAGAAATAAATAGTATTTAATCATGCATAAGCGACTGACAAATTCAAATGTCAGTCGCTTTTTTGATTTTTAAGAGGACTAAATTATATTTTATAAAATATTTATCATAATAATTTAAAATACACTAGCGTACAATGATTAATAGTGATAGAATAATTCCGTAAATGGTCAAATAGGATTTAGACTATATTTTGACTAATTCATTAAATCAAGGACATCAAGATCAGACTACAAGGAGGATATTTAATGAATCTATTTAAAAAACAAAAATTCAGTATACGTAAATTTACAGTTGGTACGTTCTCAACAGTGATTGCTACATTAGCATTTATCACACATACAGGACATGCAGCTGAATTGGATGAGCAAAGTCAATCTGCTCAACAAAAGGTTACTGAAACAAGCGGTACAGATGATACTAATCAAAAATCAACTGCTCCTGACAATGCATCTTCACAAGTAAAATCTAAAGAAGACACAAGCAACACACCTTCTAAAGTGGAAACGAAAGCAGATAATAATCCTGCACCAAAACAAAACTTAGTTGATGATACAAGTGCTAAATCGAGCAAGTCTGAAACTTTAAGTAACAATAAAAATTCAAACAAAGATTTAGCTGAGACAAAGTCTAAAGATCATAATGTTGACACTAATCAACCATTATCAGAAGAAAAAACGTCATCAAATGAAAAGCGTAATACGGCTAAACATAAAAGAGTGAAACGTGATGCCAGTGATGCGACTTCAAATACACAATCGCAGCAGGATCCAATGGCAATTAATGAAACAAACTCAGGTCAAATTATTAATGGTAATTTCGCTGATACATCTAACGGTGCGGAACTTCCTACTGCAGCAACAGAATCAGCTATGGATGCTGCAAGTACAATACCAGGATGGCAAGTAGTCAATAGTCAACAAACACAAATTCCACTAGTTTGGGGACCTAAAGCTTTACCATCATATACGTATGTTACATTTGATAAGACTAATAACAAAATTGGTGCTGTATTATCTAAATATAGCGATAACTTATCATATGGTAGACCAGATAATAGTGTAGGACCGATTTATCAAGATATCGATGTTACACCAGGTTCAGAATTACAATTCCATTTTATTGGTACATCTATGGGGAACGTATCTGGATTTAATAGTGCACGTTTATATGTCTATGATGCTAATAATCCTTCAACATTATTATATAAAGGTACACCTAAAACGAGTGGCCAACCTTTTGGTATTTTTAAAGGGGTATTTAATGTACCTGATAATATTTCAAGAATCAGAGTTCAATTCGAATCTTTAGTGAATGTTAGTCATGACACTTACAGTGGTCACCGTTTACTTAAAGGCCCTAATAACTTTGGTGGTGGTGTAGTTGCCGACGTTTCTGTGAATACCGGTGCTTACTTGAAAGTAAGTGCAGCTCAAACAGAATATCAAGCACACTCTACTTCTGCGTCATCACCTAATGTCAATGCTAAATTAAATTTTTCTATTGAGAATAAAGGACACTCAAGTTCTAACAAAACTCAATATAAAGTTGTTTTACCAGAAGGGGCTACTTTTGTTACTGCAGAAAATGCAACAGGTTCATTTAATGAAGATACAAGAGAGTTGACACTTAATATTAATCCAATAGACGCTGGTTCTACACGAGATATATCTTATACTGTATCATTACCTACTTCAGTTCCAATTAAAAAAGATTTTAACGGTAATCTGATTTATCAAACTGAAGGTATTAACATGAACCGAAAAAATGGTTCAAGAGACCTTGCTACGCAAACACCTGGTGATAATAACTACCTTCGATATGGTGGTAATAATGAGTTTATTATTGCTGAAAGTGATCAAAGACAAGGTACTACGAATGCACCAACACAATCTGTAACTGTCTTTATGTATAAAGATGCTATCAATAATAAAATAAGTGAGATTGAAACAGAACTTGCTCAAGCAAATCAAAATGATTACTCTACGGAGGCGTGGAACAATCTTCAAACAGCACTCACAAATGCAAAAGTTGTTAAAAATGAAACTGAATCAACACCATTAACAGATAGAAAGAATCAAGCCGAAATTAATAATTTATTATTAAACCTAGAAAAAGCAAAAGCTAAATTTGATATTGATAAAGCTGCTAAAGCTAGAGAAAATGTCATTAATAGTAACACTGAAGCTACTACTGAAGAAAAACAAGTCGCTTTAACTAAATTACAAAATAAATACACAGAAGCAAAAGGTGAAATTGATAATTTAACTACTAGTAGTGATATCGCTCCTTCAAAAGAAGCTAAAATCGCTCAAATTAACACAATTAATGTGACTGCATCTAAAAAAGCAGAAGCGAAAAAAGCTATTGAAGCGGCATTGACTGAGCGCAAAGTTTATATCGATAGTCATTATGATGCAACACAAGAAGAAAAAGATGTGGCTATGGCAAAAGCAACTGAAGAAGCTAACAAGGCGAAAGCATTAATTGATCAAGCAACTTCAAATAATGATGTAGACCAAGCTCAAACTAATGGAACAAACGTTATTAATAGTATTGATGCTGATGTAATCAAAAAAGCAAATGCTAAAAAGGCTATTGACCAAGCTGCAGAAGCTAAAAAGGCGTTAATTAATCAAATTAGTGATGCAACACAAGAAGAAAAAGACGCTGCGATTCAAAGAGTCACAGATGAAGTTAGAAATGCTGATAGACTTATTGATCAATCTACAAATAATGATGGTGTCGATGAAGTTCAAGCGCACAGTACTAGTACAATTAATAATATTCAACCTGAAATAGCTAAAAAACCTGCTGCAAAACAAGCGATTGACACTGCAGTCTTAAATCAAAAAGCATTAGTCAACAATAATAATGAGGCTACTCAAGAAGAGAAGAATGTCGCTTTAGCTAAAATCGATGAAGCAGCAAAACAAGCAAAGGCTGCAATTGATGCTGCAACTACTAATAGTGCGGTAGATGAAGCAACTAACAGCAATACTGCTATTATTTCTGGAATTCTTCCTGACACTGTGAAGAAAGCAGCAGCAAGAAAAGCAATTGATGATGCTGCAACTGCTAAAAAAGAAGCTATTAATAATACACCTGATGCAACACAAGAAGAGAAAGATGCAGCAATTGCTAAAGTCGATGCAGCTGTTACAACAGCAAAACAAGCAATAGCACAAGCAACTACTAATGATAGTGTGGATCAAGCACAAAATAATGGTAGTTCATCTATTGCTAGTATCCAACCAGAAGTCGTTAAAAAGGCAGCAGCAAGAAAAGCGATTGATGATGAAGTTGTTGCTAAGAAAGCAGCAATTGATACTGTTAACGATGCTACAGAGGAAGAAAAACAAGCAGCAAAAGCCAAAGTCGATGCTGAAGCTACAAAAGCCAAAGCAGCGATTGATCAAGCTAATACAAATAATGAAGTAGAACAGGCTAAATCATCTGGTGTAACAACTATTGAAGGTATCCAACCAGATACAATTAAAAAATCATCAGCAAAACAAGCAATTGATGATAGTGCAACTGCTAAGAAAGCAGAAATTGATAATAATAGTGACGCTACACAAGAAGAGAAAGACGCAGCAAAAGCCAAAGTCGATGCTGAAGTTGCAAAAGCAAAAACAGCGATTAATCAAGCAACAACAAATGATGGTGTTGATCAAGCGAAAGACTCAGGTACTAATTCAATATCAATTATTCAACCTGATGTTGTTAAAAAAGCTGCCGCTAGAAAAGCAATCGATGATGCAGCGATAGCTAAGAAAAATGAAATTGATCAGCATCCAACCGCTACACAAGAAGAAAAAGACGCAGCCAAAGCAAGAGTAGATGCTGAAGTACAA
This sequence comes from Staphylococcus sp. GDY8P47P, assembly GCF_016892225.1. Taxonomy (NCBI): domain Bacteria; kingdom Bacillati; phylum Bacillota; class Bacilli; order Caryophanales; family Staphylococcaceae; genus Staphylococcus; species Staphylococcus sp. GDY8P47P. The sequence goes on from NZ_JAFENV010000013.1 coordinate 33,478, forward strand.
AAAGCTAAGGATGCAATTACGCGAGCAAATACTAATAATGATGTAGATCAAGTTCAAAATTCAGAAACTACTACAATTGCAGGTATTCAAGTAGATGCAGTTAAAAAATCTACAGCGAAACAAGCAATTGACGATGCAGCAACTGCTAAGAAGCAAGAAATTGACCAACACCCTACAGCAACACAAGAAGAAAAAGATGCAGCCAAAGCAAAAGTGGATGAAGAAGTCACTAAAGCCAAAGCAGCAATTGATCAAGCAACAACAAATGATGGTGTAGATCAAGCAAAAGACAATGGTGTTAATACGATTCATAATATCCAACCAGAGTCAATTGAAAAAATTAAAGCAAAACAAGCAATAGATGAAACTGTAACAGCTAAAAAGAATACAATTGATCAAGATGGCACTACTACACAAGAAGAAAAAGACGCAGCCAAAGCAAAAGTAGATGAAGAGGCAACTAAAGCAAAACAAGCTATTGATCAAGCAAGCACTAATGATGCTGTACATGAAACTAGAGATAATGAAATATCTGCTATTAACAAAATTCAACCTGAAGCAATTAAAAAAGCTGAGGCGAAACAAGCAATCGATGATGCTGCTACAGCTAAAAAAGCTAAAATTGACCAAGTTTCTAATGCTACACAAGAAGAGAAAGACGCAGCCAAAGCAAAAGTTGACGAAGAAGTAACAAAAGCTAAATCAACTATAGATAAAGCCGTTACAAATAATGATGTTGACCAAGCAAAAACGAATGGAACTACAATAATTTCTTCAATAGAACCAGAAACTATTAAAAAAGCTGAGGCGAAACAAGCAATCGATGTGGCAGTATCAGCTAAAAAACAAGAAATTGATAATAATGAAAATGCTACTCAAGAAGAAAAAGATGCTGCTAAAACAAAAGTAGATGAAGAAGCAACAAAAGCAAAAGCAGCGATTGATCAAGCTTCTACTAATAATGATGTAGATCAAGTTAAAACATCAGGTGAAACAACAATTTCATCTATCCAACCAGAAGTTGTTAAAAAAGCAGAAGCAAAACAAGCAATTGATGATGCAGTGACTGCTAAAAAAGCCGAAATTGATCAAAATCAAGAAGCTACTAAAGAAGAGAAAGACGCAGCGAAAGCAAAAGTAGATGAAGAAGCAACAAAAGCAAAAAATAGCATTGACCAATCATCAACAAATAATGATGTAGATCAAGCTAAAACAAACGGCGCTTCAGCTATAGCAAAAATCCAACCAGAAGTTGTTAAAAAAGCAGAGGCAAAACAAGCAATCGATGAAGCGGTGACTGCTAAAAAAGCCGAAATTGATCAAAATCAAGAAGCTACTAAAGAAGAGAAAGATGCGGCAAAAGCAAAAGTAGATGAAGAAGCAACAAAAGCAAAAAATAGCATTGACCAATCATCAACAAATAATGATGTAGATCAAGCTAAAACTCAAGGCGTTAATACTATTACATCTATTCAACCTGAAATAGTTAAAAAGTCAGAAGCAAAACGTACAATTGACGAAGTTGCTAAAGCTAAGAAGCAAGCAATTGATAATAACACAAATGCAACTCAAGAAGAAAAAGATGTAGCAAAAACAAAAGTAGATGAAGAAGTTACTAAAGCTAAGAGTGCTATAGATCAAGCAACAACTAACGACGAAGTTGACCAAGCAAAAAATAACGGCCATACAGCTATAACACCAATTGAACCTGAAACAGTTAAAAAGTTTGAAGCTAAAAATGCTATAGATGAAGTAGCTAAAGCTAAAAAAGAGTTAATCGATCAAACACCAAATGCAACAAAAGAAGAGAAAGATGCAGCAAAAGCTAAAGTAGATGAAGAAGTCACTAAAGCTAAAAAAGAAATAGATCAAGCTATTACAAATAGTGATGTTGATCAGGTTAAAAATAAAGGAACAAATGGCATTAATAGTGTTGTAGTTGAAGTAGTGAAAAAAGACGAAGCTAAAAAAGCAATCGATGAATTAGTACGTGCTAAGAAAGCCGAAATCGACAAAAATCACAATGCAACTAAAGAAGAAAAAGACACTGCAAAAGCTAAAGTCGACGAAGAAGCTAAAAAAGCAAAAGATAATATAGATCAAGGAACTACAAATGACGAAGTAGATCAAGCTAAAAATAGTAGTAGCGATATTATCAAAAAAATTCAACCAGATACTACTAAGAAAACTGTTGCGAAACAAACGCTTTTAGATCAAGCAAAAGCTAAGAAAGCCGAAATCGATAAAAATCACAATGCAACTAAAGAAGAAAAAGATGCAGCAAAAGCAGAGGTTGATAAAATAATTGATAAGGCTAATAGAGCAATAGATAATGCAAATACTAATGACGATGTTGATAAAGTTCAAGTTAATTTCACTTCTAAAATAAAAGAAGTTAAAATCAAAATTGTTAAAAAGCCACAGGCTAGAAAAAATATTTTAAATATAGCGAGAAAACAAAAAGCTAAAATTGATAATCTAAATGGTTTAACAGATGAACAAAAAAATAAAGCTAAAAACATGATTGATGAAATTGTTAAAAATGCTTTAGAAAAATTGGAAAATGATATTAATAACAACGACGTTGATGCAATTACAAATAAAGCTATTGAAGATATTGAAAAAGTTAACCCATTAAGTTCAAAAGGTAAGGAATATTTACCAAGTGGCAATAATAATGGTGGAGATAGAAATAATAATAATTCAGGTGATAATTATAATACTAGCTCAGGTAACAACAAAGGGTCTATTAAATTACCAAGTACTGGTAAAGAAAGTCAAAATCAATCACCTTTAGCAGGTTTAGCTTTGATAAGTGGTTTATTCTTATTCTTGAAAAATAGAAAAAGAAACAAAGAAAATAATTGATCAATGAGTTAAATTGGAAATCAGACTTCACAAAATTGTGGGGTCTGATTTTTTTTAGTATTCATTTGCAAAAAGCATATAATGATTTAAAATATAATTTTTTAAAGATTTATGTTATGTGAAAATCTTATGTAATGAAAAATTTATTCTGGTTATTTTAAATGATTGATGATATTATAAAAAGTATGATAACAATTGCATAAAATCATATCATACAATTTAATAGCAACACTCATTATTATTCATTATTACTATTACAACAAGACAAGAACATCAAGGAGGACAATAATGAATCTTTTTAAAAAACAGAAATTTAGTATTCGTAAATTTAGTGTAGGAATATTTTCCACTGTTATAGCTACACTGACTTTCTTATCACACCCAGGTCATGCAGCAACTCAAGAGGAAGAAAGTAATTCTTCGCAAACTACCTCACAAAATGTTAAATCTCAAACCATTGATAAATCAATAAATAATAATGATAAATACATAGATTCTGAAAATAATAATGGATCTGTTAACGATTTAGTAACTAATCAAAAGATTAACAATGAAATTAAATCTAAAGTAGAAAATATTAATGATCCCAAAAACATAGATAATCGAGAAACAAACAACTTATCTAGAGATAACAATCAAAGTACGGTTTCTAATGAAGGCAATCCAACTACTGAAAATCTTTTGAAAAATGAAAGTAATCATATTACTGTAAATAAAAATAATTTAGTACATAAAAGAACTAAACGTTCTACTGATACAATTGTTACAAATAATCAAGATCAAATGAGTTTAAATGAAACCAATTCTGGTCAAATTGTTAACGGTACTTTTACGGATACGTCTAATGGAGCAGTTATTCCTACGAATCAAACTGTGTCTGAAATGAATCAGGCAAGTAAGATTACAGGATGGCATGTCAAAGATAACGATCAAACAGTAATACCACTTATATGGGGACCTAAAGCATTACCGCCCTATAATCCTTATGTTTTTGATAAAACTAAAAATAAAATTGCTGCAGTATTATCCAAATATCCAAGTAATGTTAGTGGGGTAGCAGCAGATAAGACTGTTGGTCCAATATACCAAGATATAGATGTTACGCCAGGATCAGAAATTTAACTAAATTTCATGGGTACTTCGATGGGTAATACACACGGTATCAATGGTGTTAAAGTATCAATCTATGATGCGAATAATCCTACTGATTTACTTTACGCAGGTAGACCTAATACAGCAGGTAAATCATTTGGTGTATTTACAGGTGTATTTAATGTGCCTAACAATGTTTCAAGACTAAGATTTATGTTTGAAACACATGAAAAAAGAAGTTATGAAAGTGCAAATGGCGGTAGACTTTTAAAAGGTAATAATAATTTTGGTGGAAGTGGATTAGCAGATGTGAAAGTAAATAGTGGTGCATACTTAAAAGCAACTACTACAGAAACACAATATAAAGTTACATCCCCTTCATCTACTGCAACTACAGTAAATACTACACTAAATGTCGCATTAGAAAATAAAGGACACTCCCGTTCGAATAAAACGCAATATAAAGTGATTTTACCAGAAGGAGCTCAATTTATTTCAGCTCAAAATGCTAGAGCAAGTTATAATACATCCACTAGATTGTTAACATTAAATGTAGATAGAATAGAGCCAGGAGCGATTAAAAACATTGCTTATACTGTTTCATTACCGACTTCAGAACCTATTAAAAAGGATTTCGATGCAACATTAGTTTATGCTACTGATGGTATAAATATGAATAGAAGAAATGGAAGTCGTGATTTTGGTTTGAATGCCGATGATAACTATTTTAGATATGGTGGTAATAACGAGTATATAAAAACTGAATCAGATCAAAGAAAAGGTAATATTAATGTTGAAACACAATCTGTTACTGTCGAAATGTATAAAACTGCTTTACAAGAGAAATTTAATGAAATATCTGCTCAAATAGAGCATTTAAACCAACATGATTATTCACAAGAAGCTTGGTCATCGATGCAAAATGTTCTAAATGCATCACGTCAAATTTTAAATGAAAACGATGATACGCCTATAAGTGAAAGAAAAAATCAAGCAACTATTAATGATTTAACTTTAAAATTAGATAAAGAAAGAGCAAAACTAGATATAGATCAAGTTGCAGAGTCGCGTAAAGCAGCAATTAATAATAATAATGATGCGACTAGAGAAGAAAAAGATGCTGCTTTAACACTTTTAAAAGCAACTTTGGACGAAAAAAATAGAGATATTGAAAGTGCATCTAATACTAATGAAATTTCAGAAAGAAAGAATCAATCGGTAGTTGATATTGATCCTATAGATGTTATTCCAACAATTAAGCAACAAGCGATACAAGCGTTGCAAGATAAAGCTAATGAAAAACTAGTTGAAATTGAGAATGATACAAACGCAACATTTGAAGAAAGAGAAACAGCTAAAACAAGTGTTAATGAAGCGCTCATTAATGCGACTAATGATGTGAGAAATGCAACAACTAATCAGTTAGTTGAAACAGCTCAAACTTCAAATACTAACCATATTGGTCAAATTGTACCTAACTCAGTTCATAGAAATAATATGAAACAAGAATTAGAAAGGGCTATTGCTTCTAAAAAGTCCGTAATTGATAACGATACTAATGCAACCATTGAAGAAAAAAATGAAGCGAAAGCAAAAATTGATGAAATTGCTAATCAAGCACGATTAAATATAGAGCGAGGTGTGCATAATACTGATGTTACGACTGCAAAAGAGAATGCAGTTAACAAAATCAATGATGTACAAGTTAACGCTGTTAAAAAGAATCTTGCTAGACAAGCAATAATAGATCAAGCAAATGCGAAGAAATCTGAAATAGATAGAACACCAAATGCCACAGACGAAGAAAAAGCAGTAGCAAAAGCAAAAGTCGATGAGGCAGTGAATAATACGAAAGCAGCAATAGACCAAGCGACAAATAATGCCGGTGTAGATGCAGCAAAATCATCTGGTTTAGATGCAATTAATCAAGTCCAACCAGTGGTTGTAAAAAAAGACGATGCAAAAACAGCAATAGATGAAGCAGCCCGTGCTAAGAAAGTAGAAATCGATCAAACACCAAACGCGACAGATGAAGAAAAGGCAGCAGCGAAAGCAAAAGTTGATGAAGCAGTGACATCAGCTAAAAATGCGATAGATCAAGCAACAAATAACGCAGGCGTAGATACAGCGAAAACTGAAGGAACAGACGCCATTAATCACGTCCAACCAACGGTTGAGAAAAAAGCCCAAGCAAAGAACGCAATAGATGAAGCAGCTCGTGCTAAGAAAGCAGAAATCGATCAAACACCAAACGCAACAGATGAAGAAAAAGCAACAGCAAAAGCGAAAGTCGATGAGGCAGTAACTACAGCTAAAAATGCGATAGATCAAGCGACAAATAACACAGGCGTAGATACTGCTAAATCTTCAGGTGTAGACGCGATCAATCATATTCAACCAACGGTTGTTAAGAAAGACGAAGCAAAAGCAGCAATCGATAAAGCAGCGCAAGCAAAGAAAGCGGAAATCGATCAAACACCAAACGCAACAGATGAAGAAAAAGCAGCAGCCAAAGCGAAAGTTGATGAAGCAGTGACATCAGCTAAAAATGCGATAGATCAAGCAACAAATAACGCAGGCGTAGATACAGCGAAAACTGAAGGAACAGACGCCATTAATCACGTCCAACCAACAGTTGAGAAAAAAGCACAAGCAAAAACAGCAATCGATAATGCAGCGCAAGCAAAGAAAGCAGAAATCGATCAAACGCCAAACGCGACGGACGAAGAAAA
>NZ_JAFENV010000014.1:0-150777 GCF_016892225.1 Staphylococcus sp. GDY8P47P
AGATGAATGACGAATATGTTTGCGCGCGGGGCCCCATCAAAGAGAGTTTCAATATGAAAATCTACAAACAAAGCCAGCTGGGGCTGAGGAGGGCCCGGGACTGAATTCTTTTGAATTCGTCGTCCCACCCCCGCAAGGATGACTAGAACTGAAAAAAGCTTGATTTAAGCGCATTTTCAGTTCAGTCAGCTACTGCGAATTTGCAAAATAGCACCATCATATTATTATGTCCCAGGCTCGAGTAAATAACTGTGTATGAAAAGTAATCATAAAACCTATGGATATAAACGATTTAATAATCGTGGGAATGGTGCAGTTTCTCTTACGTGTTCTACACCTGAAATCCAAGCAACTGTTCTTTCTAAGCCCAATCCAAATCCACTATGTGGCACACTACCATAACGACGTAAATCTAAATAATAATTGTAACTTTCTGTGTCCAATTGATGTTCATCAATACGTTGTTCTAATAATTCTAAGTCATTAATACGTTCAGAACCGCCGATGATTTCACCATAACCCTCTGGTGCAATTAAATCAGCACAGAGTACAGTGTCTTCATTATCTGGATTTGGTTGCATATAGAATGGCTTAATTTTAGTTGGATAATTTGTAATAAATACAGGTAAATCATAATGATTTGCAATTGCAGTTTCATGTGGTGCACCAAAATCTTCGCCCCACTCAATATCATCGAAACCTTCTTCTTTTAAGAATTTAATTGCGTCATCATATGAAATTCTTGGGAAAGGTGTTGATACTTTTTCAAGTTTACTTGTATCTCTATCCAATGCTTTAAGGTCTAATTGACAATTTTTAAGTACAGATTGAACGACATGTGTAACGTATTGTTCTTGTACTTCTAAACTTTCAGCATGATTAGTAAATGCCATTTCTGGTTCAATCATCCAAAATTCAATTAAATGGCGTCTTGTTTTAGATTTCTCTGCTCTAAAAGTTGGACCAAATGAGAATACGCGACCATGAGCCATTGCAGCTGCTTCCATATATAATTGGCCACTTTGAGAGAGGAAAGCATCTTCATCAAAGTATTTCGTATGGAATAGTTCACTTGTTCCCTCTGGCGCACTTGCAGTTAAAATTGGTGGATCAATCTTAGTAAATCCATTCTCATTGAAGAATTCATATGTTGCTCTAATAATTTCATTTCTAATTTTCATAACAGCATGTTGTTTTTTAGAACGTAACCATAAATGACGGTGATCCATTAAAAATTCAGTACCGTGATTTTTAGGTGTAATTGGATAATCATGTGCTTCGTGTATAACTTCGATTGATTTCACTTGCATTTCATATCCTAAATCTGAGCGGTTATCTTCAGTAATAACTCCAGTCACATAAAGTGATGATTCTTGTGTGATTTCTTTTGCAAGTTGGAAAGTTTCTTCATCCACTTCTGATTTAACTACCACGCCTTGCATAAAGCCACTACCATCACGTAATTGTAAAAAGGCAATCTTGCCACTTGAACGTTTATTCGTTAACCAAGCACCAATAGTCACTTCTTGGTTAAGGTGTTGTTTAGCTTGTTTAATCGTTGTTTTCATAACCAATCTCCTAATTGTCATTCTATATAGTCAATACTTATTTATTTTAACAAAATAAATTGTGAAGTTCTAGCATGTGACGATGTTGTTTCATCGTTGAATCGTATAAATTATTGTTTCTTATCAATATTTTGCTGGATTTTTTTAATGAGTTTACCAAACTGTTTGATATCCCCTTTTTTCTGTTTATAATTTTCTAGCGTTTGAGCAAAAAAGTTCTTATAGTTACTGCTAATTAAACGGTCATCAAATGAAACAATAAGTCCTTGATCATCCTCATTTCGAATTAATCGACCGAGTCCCTGTCTAAAACGTGTAACTGCATCAGGTAATACATAGTCTTTAAAGGTAGACTCAAACTCTGAATCCATGAGCCAATGTTTTGTATTATATTTATTCATAAATGGTAGTTTGGCAATCATGACACATTTAATTCCATTTGATTGATAATCAAAGCCTTCAAAAAAGGTAGACGTACCAAGCAATATCGTTTTATCGAAACTATTAAATTGTTGAACGATTTTATAATTTTGATTTTGCTGTTGTGTGAGCACAACATAGTCCTCAAATGCTGGTAGTTCATTTAATAACTCTTGAACCATATGCATCATGCGATAACTTGTAAATAATACTAAACATTTCGACTGCGTGATTGTGACATATTCCTGTATATATTCGACAATAGATGCTACATAATCATCGATATTTTTGAAGTTATAAGCACTTACATCGCTAGGAATATACACATTTGTATTCATACGATTTGATAATGTCGAAGGAACTTGATAAGTGTTAAATTGCACATCCTCTTTGAACCAATTTTTGAAGGCATCGAACTTATGATTAAAAGTTAACGTCCCTGAAATAAAGGTTAAAGAGTTAAATTTATCTAAGACGCGTGTTGTAAGTATATCTCGGACAGCGTAATCTTTAACAATTAATTTAATTGTTGATTTCTGAGTCAAATTTCTAATAGATAAATAAGCTGTATGATGATCTTTAAGGCTTTGTTCTATGTTTCGATAAGTATCGTTAATATATAGCAATTGTTTACGTAAAGTCTTAATCGTTTTATGCGTCATGCCATTAAATATTTCTAATGTTTTATTTATTTTATCAACAATTAAATGTAAATCTTTAAGTATCTGTGTTGAATCAAATTCAAATACATAATGGTGTCGATGAATGTCATCATCGTGAACGTCCGAATTTTGAATAATTTCAAATATATGATTGAATAAACGCTCATTTAAATCATGTATTTCTGAGATGTTCATCTTCAGTCCAAATACATCAATTGGTGCAATATCTAAACGTTCTAATATACGTTGTTGTTCAAGATGATCGATTGCTTTCAACAATTTTTCATTTTCATTCTTCCCTATTAAGCCAAGTTGATATTTTAAATCTGAGTAATCAAGTTCATTTGTAACTTGATTTAATGCATAATCAGGCAAACGATGGGCCTCATCAATGATACAATCATCGAACAGTTGGTATATTGAGTTCTCTTGATCTGAATGTATAAGATGCGCATGATTAGTGATACCGATTTGGATGTGTTGTGCATTTCGTTTGATGTAATTGTAATAATGAATATCATGTCTAACGGGCACATAGGTTTCAACTTTTTGGTCAAAATACATTTTTTGACCACCTTTTAGATTTAAATCTTGAATATCCCCTGTTTCAGTTTCGATAATCCATGTCAATAATTGCATTTTTAAAATATTAACTTCATAGTTAGTAGTTTCATCTTTTAATATTTGACTAATTAGACCAAGTGAAATATATTCTGTTTTACTTTTAATAAGTGTTGCATTAATTTTAAAGTTTAGCGCTTGATTTAAACTAGGTATGTCTTTTAATAAAAGCTGATTCTGCAATAATTTAGTATTTGTTGAAATCATGACATGACGTCCTGTTTCAATATTATACATTAGCGCTGCTAATAGATATGCTAATGACTTCCCACTACCTAAAGGTGCTTCTATCATTGCTTTATCGTTGTGCATCAATTGTTCTAATATAATTTCAGATAAATATAATTGTTGAGGACGATATGTAAGATTGAGAGCTTTAACTGCATCACGATACAGATCTTTAAGTGATCCATTAAATTGAGTTTTAGGTGCTTTTAGATCCACTTGTTTTTTATAAATAATTTGTTCAAATTGTCCAAGCGTATTATCTAAAGGTAATGATGGATGCTGACGAACCATTTCAAACAAGATATTATATAAATCGTATTTTAAATTTTTACTTAAATAATAGAGTTGTTTTAACGTATCTATTGGAAGTTGTTCAAATTTTTGAAAGGCTTTAATCATTAATAATGCAGTTGTTGTAGCATCCTCATCAGCTCTATGTGCATTATCTAAAGGGATATCATGAGACTCCGCTAATTCACTAAGTTGATAACTTTTATCTGTTGGATAAGCAATTTTAAATAACTCTAATGTATCGATGACTTTTTTAGGTTCGAAATGTATATTACAGTTTTTAAAAGCCTTCTTAATAAAATTCAAGTCAAAATCTACGTTATGCGCCACAAATACACAATCTTTTAGTTGTTGATAAATATCTTTTGCGATTTCATGAAAATAAGGGGCTTGTTCTAACATTGTATCTTCAATTGAGGTCAATGCTTGAATGAATGGTGGAATTTCCAAATCAGTACGAATCATAGAATGATAAGTCCCAGATATTTTATTATTACTTACAAAGGTTATACCAATTTGTATAATTTCATCATAATCAAGTTGATTGCCAGTTGTTTCTAAGTCGACAACTGCATAACTTGTGTGTCCCATAACTAACTCTCCTTATCTTCTTGTCATACGCTTTATATATCTATATCCGCACTAATAAGGCGTCTAACTTCATTATCCTCATCTTTTACAATTAAGAAACCATCACGGTCAATATCAATCGCTTCACCAATAAATTGTGTATTATTCTCAGTAAAACGTAATTGGCGTTGCCAAATATTAGAAGCTTGAATATACTCATTTCTAATTTCTGCAAATGGCTGAGTTAAAAATTGAGTATAACGTTTTTCAATTGATGAAATGAGCGCTTCTAAAAATGTATATCGATTGATTTTAGTATCACTATGTAAACCGACACTTGTCGCGCTATGTTTAATCTCATCTGAGAAATCACTATCTTCATGGTTTAAATTGATGCCAATACCACAAATGATGGCGTCAATTGAATCATAATTTGCAATCATTTCAGTCAAAAAACCGCATACTTTTTTGTCAGCGATATAAATATCATTCGGCCATTTAATTTCTACTTTGTCATTTGAAAATGACTGTATAGCGTCTCTAATTCCTAAAGCAACAAATAAATTAAATTTTGGAATCATTGAAAAAGGTACATTAGGACGTAATACTAATGACATCCATAAACCTTTACCTTTTGAAGATGCCCAATTACGATTAAATCGTCCACGTCCTTGTGTTTGTTCATCACTTAAAATAATCATTGATGCACTATTGCCAACTAATTCTTGCTTAGCAATCGTTTGAGTTGACGCAACACTCTCGAATACCTTTATTTCTGAGGCTAATTGCGAATCTTTTAAAATATAAGTTACGATACCTTGATACCAACATTCTGGTAGTTCATTTAATTGATGGCCTTTATGATTGATGGAGTCTATTTTACACCCATCTTTTTTTAGTTGATCGATGACTTTTTTTACAGCTGCTCTTGAAATATTTAATTGATCAGCAATATATTGTCCTGAAATATATTCAGATTGATGCTTATATAGTATACGAATAACGTCTTGACTATATTTTGACATTCTCTTTCACCCACTTCAATAATTCATCTTTAGAATTTGAAACTTTATGTGTAACAACTTCACTTTCGATTTGTCGTAACACCTCTTTTAACCAAGGACCACTTTTTTTAGGCACAACTTTGAGTATATCGCCACCATTGATATTAAGCGCTTTACGACTTTCAATTGGTAATTGATGATTAATTTCTTTAATCGATTGATAATTAAAGATTAGAGGTGACGCTACTTTAATATTATTTTCTTTAAGTAAAGGAATGATGTCAATGATGTCCAAAATATTACTTGCGCCATAATCATAAACAAATAACTGTAATTGATTTTTAGTTGAGATTTTTGGCATCTCTAATAATAGTTTATGATATTGATTTATTTTAGCTTTCTCTTTATTGCTTATTTTCAAGCTTGAAAGCGGCGTGTCTGATTGCTCAATGGTCTTTAAGATTGCTAGCCATAATTCAAAGCTTATCGGTGCATTAATCCTTGTTGCTTTCATATCCAGATCTTTAAAAAATGGAACATAATTAAAGAAGTTCAATGTCAATAAAGTTGTGTAGCTTTCACTAACATTTTGACCTTGTATTAATTTTTTAAGTTCTACAACGATACGTTCTATAGATAAAAATTCGATATCTGCAATATGATGTTGCATTGCCTCAAACGTATGATGTGAGATCGTGAAATTTAATTGCGATTGAAAGCGTACGCCTCTCAAAATGCGTAAAGCATCTTCATCGAAACGCTCGTGTGGTATACCAACAGTAGTTATAATCTGTTGCTGTAATGCCGTTTGACCATCAAAATAGTCATAAATTTTAAAATCTTTATCCATAGCAATAGCATTAATTGTAAAGTCACGACGTTGTAAATCTTCTTTTAAATCACGTACAAAATACACTTCATTAGGTCTGCGATGATCAACATAATCTGATTCAGCTCTGAAAGTTGTCACTTCGTAATTCGTTCCTTCGTACACGACATTAATCGTTCCGTGCTCTTTTCCAATTGGGATTGTTTTATCAAATATCGATTCTATTTCATCTGGTGTTGCGCTGGTTGTAATATCGATATCATGGATGGGTCTATCCATTAAATAATCACGCACAGACCCTCCGACGAAGTATGCTTCAAAGCCATGGTGTTCTATTTTTTCTAAAATAGGTTTTGCTTGAGTAAATAGTTTTGTTCCCATACTAATCCTCTTTTTGATTTAACATTTTTCTATAGTAGTGTTCGTATTGATCTGTAATTAATTCTGAACCAAATCGTTTTTCTATGTCATTTAACATAGCAATTTGCATGTGTTGGTATAAATCAGGGTTAGTAAGAAGTTGTATGGCATAATCACTTGCGCTAGTACTATCACCAATATCTACGATATAACCTGTCTCATTATGCTTGATAACCTCTTTTATACCACCTGCATTAGAACCGATAGGCACAACACCTGTTTTCATTGCTTCTAGTAATGTCAATCCAAAGCTCTCTTTTTCACTTAATAGAAGCACTAAATCAGACATTTGATAGAATTCACTTACTTGATCTTGTTTGCCTAAAAATAACACATCATTTTCGATATCTAACTGACGTGCTAACTTTCGCATATCTAATAATTCTGGACCGTCACCTAATAAAATGAGTTTACTTGGTATATGATGATGAACTTTCGCAAACGTTTCTAAAATAGTATCAATACGTTTTACTTTTCTGAAATTAGATACGTGAATCAGTACCTTTTCATTTGGTTTGATGCCATAGACTTCTTTAAGTTTTTCATCATGACGTGTTGGAAATTCATTTTCACGAACAAAATTATAAATAGGGATAATTTCTTTCTCAGTTTCAATGATGGACTTTGTTTGACGTGCTAATGAATGACTCACGCTTGTAACAATATCACTTTGCTCAATTCCGAATTTGATAGCACCTTTAAGTGAGTGATCGTAACCTAATACGGTAATATCAGTGCCGTGTAACGTCGTCATTATTTTAATATCTTTACCAGACATTTGACGTGCTAAAATGCCACAAACAGCATGAGGCACGGCATAGTGCATGTGCAATACATCTAAATCATATTCTTTTATCACTTCAGAAATTTTAGTACTCAAAGTGATATCATATGGAGGATATTGAAAGACGGCATACTGATTTACTTCAACTTGATGAAACGTAATATTAGGTAAAGGTTTGCGGATTCTAAAAGGAATATTCGACGTTATAAAATGTACTTCATGACCTCTCTCAGCCATTTTAATGCCTAACTCAGTAGCGATGATACCAGAACCGCCCATTGATGGATAACATGTAATACCTATTTTCATGTTACACTATCCTCCTTTTTAAAAATGATTATTTTCGTTCAAAACGATTTTTATCTCTAGTGTTGAATTTTTCCATTGCTTCATTAAAGCTTTCAGTCATGTCGATATCGAGTGAGTTTGCTAAGCAAAGTAAAACAAATAAATTGTCTCCTAATTCGGCTTTAATTGTATTTTCATCTTCAGTTTCTTTCTTTTTCTTTTCACCGTGATAATGGTTGATTTCTCTAGCAAGTTCTCCGACTTCTTCTGTCAAACGTGCTAAATTTGCAAGTGGAGAAAAATACCCAGCTTTGAATTGTCCAATGTATGCATCCACTTCATTTTGCATCTCTTTCATAGATTTCATTGTGTTCACTTTCTCCTTTATTATTGATACTTAATAAGTATATATCATATTAAACAATCATGCATTTTATGAATATGAAAAGAACGGATTATATTTTAATTAAATTTTCAAGAAATATAAAATAAAAAATTGGGAGTAGAACAGAATTCTATACGAATTCAATGTCCTACTCCCACGTCGCTATCTAAGATTGAAAAGCATATTATAATTACTTACTCAACTTTAGTGAGCGATTAATGCTAGTAGCATAAAAATGATGTTGTTTAATGCTAAATATTTATAAGCTAAATTAATTATCACTCGCTTTAGCGATAAGAATAATTCTTACTAATTCTGCTACAGCTGTTGCAGTTGCGGCAACATACGTCATTGCAGCTGCTGAAAGAACTTTTTTAGCATGTTTATATTCTTTTTCATTGACAATATTCAAAGCAGTTATTTGTTTCATTGCTCTTGAACTTGCGTCGAACTCAACAGGTAACGTTACAATCGAGAACAGGACAGCGAGTGACATTAATCCAGCGCCAATCCATAATGCTGTTGATCCAAATGCACTTCCCATAGCTGTAAGGATAATTCCTAACATGATAATCATGTAACTTAAAGAACTACCTAAATTGGCAAATGGTACTAACGCACTTCTGAATCTTAAAAATACATAACCTTGTTGATGTTGAATCGCGTGTCCAACTTCGTGTGCAGCAATAGCTGTACCAGCTACTGAAGGTCTATCGAAGTTTGCAGGAGATAAACAAACAACTTTCTTTTTAGGATCATAATGGTCAGTTAGGAAACCTTCACCTTTAACAACGTCAACATCATAGATGCCATTCGCATGAAGGATTTCTTCAGCTACCTCACGGCCAGTTTTACCACTTGTTGATCTCACTTGTGCATATTTTTCATAATTCGATTTTACTTTGTGTTGTGCCCACATTGGAATGAGCATAATAATGACGATATATATTATATAAGACATTATAGACAATAATTCCACTCTCCTTTATCCATATTCTACTGAGAATCCTTGATTTAATCAAATAATTTAATTGGTATTATCTTTTGTAAATAATAATATAAGCATAATGCCAATGAACTTAACCAAAACGCGATATAGCCAACCATAACTTTATGTTGCTCAATAAAGTCATAGTACGGATACTTATTTAAAACATAATCAATGAAATCATTATGAAACACCCACACCATCGCAATTAGCAAACCACTTATTCTAATCTTTAAGCGAGGATAAAAGTAAATTGCTTGTATCGCCATAATACCATGACTCAAAATTAAAAATATATTCATGATTGTTATATTATGATTTAAATGAATCATTAGAAGATTCATTATTACAGCCCATAGCCCATATTTTAATAAAGTAACGAAAGCAAGGGCTTCAATAAACGGGATGTGTTTATTGATAATTAAACAAAAAATAACAATACATAAAAAAAGCGAAGCAATTGGACTATCAGGTATAAAAGGTAAGAAATACCAAGGTGTTTGAACTAATTGATCACCATACCAAATGAACCCATACAATGTGCCAAGTAAGTTACAAACAAGTAAAAAGATTAAGCAGGATTGACGATATAATGTTAACTCCCACATTTGTTTAAATGTTAGCATACGTTTTATTTCCTTTAATGACTTTTATCGATTTTCAAGCACATCTAAAATTTGAGTTAATTGATAGAATTGTTCTCGATCATTAAATTGAAGGCTTAAATCAATATTATGGCGCAAGTGCTCAATGAGTGAGTAGACACTTGTCGAATCAAGAGATAAATTGTAAATCGTATTTAGATAAGCCATATATTGAGTTGAATACATTAATTGATGAATCATCAAGTCATTTAATTTAAAATCGGTAGCGTGTTCGTCTGAAAAATGAATCAGAATATCAAATTCACAATGATGAGATATAATATAATTGAAAATCTCATTTGTGTTTATGAGTATGTGATGATTATTAACCAACTTAATTGCTGGAGCATCTGCATTACTTAAACTCATTTCTAGCGTTTTATGATTGGATATTTTTTGATTAACAAAATGAACGTGTTCAAGTAGATCGTAATGAGATTTAATATAGTTTAAAATCCATACACTAATACGCGATTTAAAATGATAATGAAACAAAGCATATTCAATATAACTTTGTTTCATCTGATTAAGGGTTTGATTCAAGTAAATCACCTTCATTAATAATCAAGACGATTGGCTTCTTCTTGCCAAGTCTCATTACTAGGATCCATTTCTAGTAATTGTTGTAAGAGTGTCATTGCCTTTTCTTTATTACCGATTTCAATTAAATAATAGTAATAGTCACTTAAGAATGCGCTTTGCGTTTTCATTGTAGGATAAGCAAGTTCAAAGAAATGTTGTGCTTCCTTATCACGTTCTTCTTGACCAAATGCATGCGCTAAATGCCACATGAAAACAGGATCTAAATCATCTTCATCAACATATGATAACAATGCAATAATTGCTTCATAGTCTTCTTCGTTTCGGAATAAATCACTCAAAATTAATAATGGCTCATGATAAGCGTTGTCCACTTCAAGCGCTTGTTTGAGTAATTCAACACCTTCATTAGCATCGCCATGCTCAATTTCTAAACTTCCTGTTGAAACCATCAATTCTTTATAAAATTGATTTAAGCGTAAGCCTTCTTTACCAGTTTCAATTGCATCAGGATAATTTTTTTCATTTTCATAAAGTGATTGTAAATAGAAGTATCCTTGTATAAAGTCAGGATCTTTAGATAGAAGATTTTTCGTGATTTTAATGGCTTCTTGAGTGATATCATTTTTTTCATATGCGATGGCTTTTTTGAAGAAATCTTCAGAAGTCATTTCATCTTCATTAATTTCATCATATAAATTAATCGCATCACTATAGTTACCACTTTGTAATGCGCAATCTGCCATTCGAGCAAACAAATTGATGCCATTTACTTCGTACTCACCTGTATCTAATACGACTTCATATTCACGAGTCGCACGTAAGTATTGACCATCAAAATACAACAATTCAGCTAATGCAAAATGGATGATTGGGTCGTTAGGTTCTAATTCTCTTGCTTCTATTAATTTATCAATAGCAACTTCAGTCATATTAATTTGTTGATATAAATCAGCTTCTAGCATCAGTTTTTCGGTTGATATTGCAACTTGACTTAAATATTCTAACGCTTCATCAGTTTGGTTCTCTGACATTAAGCCTTCAATAAAGTATATTAGTAATTCACTCTCATCTGGATACTTATGATATAAAGTTCTAAACACCTCTAGTCCTTGAGGTGTTAATCCAAAATTATATAAGGTTTCACCAAGAATAAATAATGCATCATCATTATTAGAGCTCAATGCATCATTTACGCGTGTATCTAAATGATCTAATTTTTGAAGATTGATATCGTCTATTAATTTATAGATATCTTCCATTTTATTTTATCCCTCATTTTCTAAAAGCTTTAATTTAGGAAGGAAACCAGGGAATGATACATTAACAGCATCAAATTGTCGGATATTAAGCGGTTCATCACTTAATAATGAAGCTATAGCTAACATCATCCCAATTCTATGGTCAGTTAAACTATCTACGGTTGCTGATTTTTTGAATTCTGAAGGATGAATAATTAACCCATCTTCAGTTGGTTGTAATTCGAAGCCTAATAACCCAAGCATGTCTGCAGTTGTATCAATTCGATTTGTTTCTTTCACTTTTAATTCTTCTGCATCTTTAATGATACTTGTACCAGCTGCTTGTGTACACAATAGTGCAATGATAGGTAATTCGTCAATCGCTTTCGGTACTAAATCGCCTTCAATATGGACTGGTTTTAAGTTTGGTGTATATTTTACACGAATCGATGCAGTTGGTTCTGACGTTTGCGTGACATTAAAGCACTCAATACGGCCTCCCATTTGTTCAACGATATCTATAATACCTGAACGAGTTGGATTGATGCCAACATTATGAATTATTATATCGCTTCCAGGCGTAATAAGTGCTGCTACAATAAAGAATGCTGCTGAAGAAATATCTCCCGGAACACTAAAGTCTGTAGCTTTGATATGTTGGATAGCGTTTGCCTGCGTAGTAATCACTTTACCAGAAATGCTAATTGGAATGCCATAATGTTCAAACATTGTTTCAGTATGATTTCGACTTATATCTAACTCAGTAATTTCAGAAACTTCATTTGAAAATAGACTAGCAAACAATAACGCACTTTTAACTTGTGCACTCGCTACTTCCATTTCATAGGTAATACCTTTTAGTGAAGCGGGTTCAATAATTAAAGGCGTATAGTTATCATCTATTCCTGAAATATTAGCACCCATCAATCTGAGTGGTTTCATCACTCTATCCATGGGCCGCTTACCTATTGACGCATCACCAGATAACACACAATTAAGGTTGAGACCACTTAGCAAACCTGCTAATAAGCGTGTCGTAGTTCCCGAATTACCTGTGTATAAAGTTTGATGTGGTGTTTTAAATTTATTATAGCCTGGTGAATTAACAACGATTTTGTCATCCGCAATTTGTATATCAACACCCAATAATTTAAATATTTCGATTGTACGTAAACAATCTTCGCCTAATAACGGTTTAAATATCGTTGATTGGCCAGTTGCTAAAGAAGCCAACATGATGGCTCTGTGCGTCATGGATTTATCTCCAGGCACTTCAATTTCACCAACTAATGGTCCCTTAATATCGATCATTTGTTCATTTGACATGCTATCATCCACCTACTTCAATACGAATTGTAAATCCTCAAATGCTTGAATTAATATGTCTTTTTCAACGTGGCAGACACGTGGTTTACCAAGCTCTTCTAGTAAGACCATTTGAATACCTTCACCATTATTCTTTTTATCCGTTAACATATATTGATACATATCATTAAAGTTTAATTGTTGAACCAATTCAACTGGATAACATAATGTTTTTAAATAATTAGCATAATGTGAAACATCAAATTGTGATTCAAACAGTCTGTTGGCGATAATAAATTGATAGATAATACCAATCATTATGGCGTGACCATGTGGTATTTTAGTCTTATATTCAACAGCATGGCCGAACGTATGCCCTAAATTCAAATATTTTCGCATATTATGCTCTTTTTCATCTTTAACGATGACGTTCAATTTCGTCTTAATGCCTTTGAAGATAAACTGATCCATATCTTTTAGAGAATTCAGTTTTTCTCTAGTAGAAAAGTGCTTCTCAATATCATCTGTAGCGACTTGTCCTGTTAATAAAGCATGTTTATAAACTTCAGCATAGCCACTTAAAATTTCTTCATAAGGTAAAGTATTTAAAAAGTTCAAATCATATATGACAGCTTTTGGTCGATAAAATGCACCGATTAAATTCTTTCCATGAATAGAATTAATACCTACTTTGCCTCCAACACTAGAATCATGCGCAAGTATCGTCGTAGGTACTTGTATGAAATCAACACCTCTTAATAAAGATGAAGCTAGAAATCCAGTAAAATCACCTGTAGTACCGCCACCAATCGCAACTAAACACGTGTTGCGCGTTAAGTTATATTCAAGTAATTGTTCTAATGTTTGTTGATAGTGCTCAAATGTTTTCATTTTCTCACCGGCAGGTACAACGATCTTATAAGTGTTTGATGCGTTAAGTAGTGAAGTGAACTTATGTTTAAAATTAAAATCAACAAATTCATCAACGATGAGAAAGACTTTATCATAGTCTTGTATATAGTCAGATAATGTTTCAAAGGCATTATGTTCGACGATAATTGGATAATTATTATTTGGATACGTTGTTTGTAATTGCATTCAAAATACCTCGTTTCTATACGTACATTGATTTAAAATTCAATGTTCAGACGTCTTCGTTCCTCAATTTGGGCTTTTAATTGATCAATATGGTTGGATTGAAACTCTTCTGTAATCGCTTTGGCTACTTCAAAAGCAACAACATGTTCACAAACTACACTTGCTGCAGGTACAGCACAACTATCAGATCGTTCAATCGTAGCTTTGAAGTCCTCTTTAGTGTTGATATCAACAGAATTAAGCGGTTTGTATAAAGTTGGGATTGGTTTCATAACGCCATTTACGATAATTGGCATACCATTTGTCATACCACCTTCAAAGCCACCTAGATGATTAGAACCACGGTAGAAGCCTGATTCGCTATTATATAAGATTTCATCTTGTATTTCGCTTCCTGGTTTTTCTGCAGCTTTAAAACCTTCACCGAAGCTTACTCCTTTAAATGCATTAATACTAACAACACCTTGAGCAATACGACCATCTAATTTACGATCATATTGTACGTAACTACCAACAGCCACAGGCATATTCTCGACCATTACCTGAACAACGCCACCAATTGAATCGCCTTCTTTTTTAGCGGCATCTATCTTATCTCTCATTTTCTGTGCGATAGATTCATCGATAACACGTACATCATTCTTATCTATATTTTGTTTGAAAGTTTCAGTATCATATAACCCCTCGTCTTTAATACCGCCAATTTCAACTACACGACTATACATATGAATATCTAATTGTTCTAACAGTATTTTAGATACTGCCCCAACTGCAACACGCGCTGCTGTTTCGCGAGCAGAAGAACGTTCTAAAACGTTTCTTAAATCTCTATGATTGTACTTCATACCACCAATTAAATCCGCATGTCCCGGACGTGGTTTTGTAATAGTACGTTTCATATTCTCTCTTTCTTCATCTGTAATAGGCGCAACACCCATAATGTTTCTCCAATGTGTGAAATCATCGTTTGTGACAACAAGTGTGATTGGACTGCCAAGTGTATAGCCATTTCTGACACCTGATACAATTTCTACAGCATCTTTCTCAATTTGCATACGTCGTCCTCTACCGTAGCCACCTTGACGCTTAAACATTTCCGTATTAATATCTTCTGCTTTAATTTCTAAATTCGCAGGTACACCTTCAATAATTACTGTTAATTGAGGACCATGTGATTCTCCTGACGTTAAATATCTCATGTGAATACGCTCCTTTCCCTTTACTACGTTAAATTGTGATATGTGTTATCATATCACATTCAACCGTATAACATAACTAGTGTGCAATAGTAAATTTGAATTTATTAGAATATTTCAATAATTAAAGAGTGAAAAACGAAATGATGATATTTCATCTTAAAAAAATAGAAAGAGAGCGAACTAGTATTCATAATGCATTCTAGTTCGCCCTCTAAAGGATGACAAGTGATGGGCAACGTATTATTAACGGCTTCACTATTTTGTCAGTCTTTGTGATTTATCTAAAAGGTAAGCCTCAACCTAATTGTCTAGACTACCCTTATCAGTTCAATATGTGTATTAAATTTCTATTCGTATAACCAAGCATCTCTAGGTGACGCATAGCTACTTAATTCGTCTTCATTAAACCATAGTGCAATTTCACGTTGTGCTGATTCAACTGAATCTGAACCATGAATTACATTTCGTCCTACAGTTAAGCCGAGATCGCCTCTAATAGAACCTGGTGTTGCTTCAGATGGGTTTGTTTTACCTATAATGTGTCTTGATACATCAACGGCATCTTCGCCTTCAACAACCATTGCAAAAACAGGTGCAGAAGTAATAAATGAAATTAATTTGCCGTAGAATGGTTTATCTGTGTGTTCAGAATAATGTTCTTCAGCTAATGATTGAGGAACAGTCATCAATTTACCACCTACTAGTTTTAAACCTTTTCTCTCAATGCGTGAAATAATTTCTCCCACTAAATTACGTTGAACTGCATCTGGTTTAATCATTAAAAATGTTCTTTCCATCGTAAATTATCCCCCTGTGTGTGAAGTCTCAATGATATAAACATAAGACTTAAATGATGAATATTTAAATATGTATCGTACTTTGGCGTAACAAAAGACCTGCTACTATTCAATAGTAACAGGTTGTTAAAGCGCTTTCAATATTTTTTCATTTTAAACGTTACGTGATCCCATTTTCTTTATTAATTTAATAAAAAGACTTTGAGCATTGGGTTCATCAAGTTCATTAATTAACTTAAGTGCTTTAGCTAAATATTTATCACTAATTGCTTTAGATTCTTTAATGCTATTAGAGTTTCTAATCTGCTCAATCAAAGGTTCAAAGTCCTGAGATTTAGATTGATGGTTGAGTGAAGCAATTTGACGCTTGAATGATATATCTTTTTTCATTTCAAGTAGCACTGGTAATGTAATATGTCCATTCATTAAGTCACTACCCACAGGTTTGCCCAATTTCTTTTCAGTGCTAGTGAAGTCTAAAATATCATCAACAATTTGGAAACTCATGCCAATATAGTGGCCTATCATTTTAAGCTTTCGAATAGTTTCATCATCAGCCTCAGAAGTAATCGCACCGACTTCAGTTGCTAATTGAATTAACAAAGCGGTCTTTCTATTGATACGTCTCAAATAATTGGTAATACTTTGCTCACTATTGAATTGATCTTGAAACTGGAATAATTCACCAAGTCCTACGTTTACAATCGAATTTGAAATAATATGATGAATTCGGTTATCACGAATTTCAGATAAATGTTCAAGACCCAATGCAAGTAAGAAGTTTCCAGTTAATATTGCGGTAGTAACGTCCCACTTTTTAACTATGGTTAAACGTCCACGTCGTTTGTCGCTTTTATCGATAACATCATCATGTACTAGTGTTGCCATATGAATTAATTCAAGGGCAACTGCAACACGATACGTATCTTCAGTTTGCTTTTGTGGTCCGAACTGACTACTCAAGATAACGAATGCAGGTCTAACTCTTTTGCCTCCTGAAGAAAGCAAATGAGATGATGCTTCATGTAAAATTGGATCATTGCTTTCGATAGCTTTTTGAAGGCGTTTTTCTACGTTCTTAATTTCGCTATTCATGTTTAACTTTGCCACGTTAATCACCTTTTATTTTGTCTAACTTTTTTGTTTATAGCCTAGATGCATTGCAGCAACGCCACCTGTAAAGCTACGGATTTTAATTTTAGTGAAGCCAGCTTGTTCAAATAATTGTTTTAATTTGTCTTTATCTGGAAAATCGAACGTAGATTGTTGTAACCACTCATATTCTTCCTTAGATTTAGCGAATAATTTACCGAAAATTGGCATTATGAATTTAAAGTATAACTTATAAATTTGTTTAAATACCGGCATTGTTGGTTGACTTGTTTCAAGACAAACGACCATTCCACCTGGTTTTAAGACTCTATTCATTTCTTTTAATGCAACTAAATAATCAGGTACATTACGGAGACCGAAGCCAATTGTGACATAATCAAATGAATTATCTTCGAACGGTAAATTCATTGCATCTCCATGAACTAAATGAATATTATCCATATGTTTTGTTTTCTCTTTACCCACTTCTAGCATGTTTTCACTGAAGTCTAAACCAGTTACTTCACCATGCGCACCTACTGCTTTACTAAGTGCAATAGTCCAGTCAGCAGTACCGCAACAAACGTCAAGTGCTTTACTACCAACTTTAACGTGCATATCTTTCATTACATGTTTTCGCCACACTTTGTGTTGCTCAAAACTAATAATGTTGTTTAAGCGATCATACTTACTTGAAATATTTTGGAAGACTGTATGAACTTGTTCTTTTTTTGCATTATTTTCAGTCATTAATATTACCTCTACTTTTCTCTATATAACTTTGATTGATATTTTGTAAAAACTGACGTACATCAGATGGTTGGTACATCTTAAGGTAAGATGGATAATAGTCATCACCCTCGGAGATTAATTGTTGATATAAATCTAAAGGCGTTACTTGTTCTTTACTGAAATGAGACAAAGTTATATATGGGAAGATTGTTTCAATTTCAATAATTGCATCATAGATAGCTTCAGACTCTAATACTTGATGATGTAATGATGATTTTAATTCATTCGATTTGACTATCGCTTTGCTCATTGCTAATTGAAACGTTGGATCATTTATTTCAGCTAAAAGCGTATAAAAATGAGCGCTTAGTAAATCACCAATTAAAATAGATTTTTTTGACTTTTGGTTTTGTGTTATCTCATCAAGATGTTTCATTGAAGTATCGATAGTGAGGCAAGCAAGTTTAGCATTTTCAGGAATGTCATAAGTATCGAGTAATGTACTCAAATTAGCATTTATATGAATCGTTTCATAATCATGAATTCCTGTAAGCTTTTGATTAATTTGTCTATTTAATTTGCTTATTGTTGTTTCCATGTTCACACCTCACGTTATTATCACTATACATCTTAACATTATATGAATAAAAATAAAATACAGTGACTTAAGTGGATGTTACTTTACTTATTTGAATATATGCACTAATGAGACATTTGTAATAGTCAAGTTAAATTACATAGGACAAATTAAGTCTATTAAAATGATATATGAATAAAAAAAAGCCCTTTATAGGGCTTTTAAGTAAATTATTTAACAGCATCTTTTAATGCTTTACCAGCTTTAAATGCTGGAACTTTACTTGCAGGAATTTCGATTTCTTTACCTGTTTGAGGGTTACGTCCTTTACGTGCAGCACGTTCACGTACCTCGAAGTTTCCGAAACCAATTAATTGTACTTTTTCACCTTTAGAAAGTGATTTTTGGATTGATTCGAAAACAGCATCTACAGCTGAACCAGCTTCTTTTTTAGTTAAATCAGCTTGTTCTGCAACTGCATTAATTAAGTCAGTTTTATTCATTACGAGTTCACCTCCAGATGAATGATAATGATATCTTTATATCATTATGCTATGACTTTAACACAACAATTAATGTTACCGCAATAATTTATGCACTTAAAACACTGAAATATCAGTATTTTAAGTGCAAATCTGCGAAAATTTTCTGAAATAGAGTAATATTACACTCTATTCGGATTTTTTATCTCTTCCCATCAAGTCTTTAACACTATCTTTAACTGGTTTATCTTCGAATAAAACCTTGTAAAGTGCATTTGTTATAGGCATATCCACATTTTGTTGTTTGGCTAAATGATATACAGAATTAGTAGTGTAAATACCTTCTACAACCATATTCATCTCATTTAATGCTTCATCCATAGTTTGGCCCTGTCCTAACTTATATCCCAATGTATAGTTACGGGAATGTGTAGATGTACACGTAACAATTAAGTCACCAATTCCGCCAAGTCCTAAAAACGTCATAGGATCAGCCCCTAATTTTTCACCTAATCTGCTTATTTCAGCTAAACCACGTGTCATTAAAGCAGCTTTAGCGTTATCTCCATAGCCCATACCTGCAACAATACCACTTGCGACTGCTATTATATTTTTTAACGCGCCACCTAATTCAACACCAACTAAATCGTTATTAGTATAGACACGTAAATAATCATTCATAAATAAATCTTGAATGAGTTCACTAACTTTTTCATCTTTTGATGATGCAGCCACAGTTGTTGGTTGTTTAATTACTACTTCCTCAGCATGGCTAGGACCTGATAATACACCTATGCCACCATTATGTTCTTCAGATATAGAATCTTCAATCATTTCTGAAACACGTTTGAATGTATCATTTTCAATACCTTTAGCTACATGGATGAAGGTTTTCTTTGTGTTGATCAAACCATCAATTTGACTAGTTACTTCACGCATAGCTTTAGTAGGTAAAGCCATTAAATAAATATCGGTAAAATTCACAGCCTCATTGATATCGCTAGTGGCTTTAATACTACTATTGAGTACGACATCTTTTAAATAACGGTTATTTTGATGGTGATCATTTAATTCTTTGACACTATCTTCGTTTTTACCCCACATTAGAACAGTATGTCCATTTTCTGCTAACACATTGGCTAATGCAGTACCAAAACTTCCCATACCAAAAACAGTAATTTTAGTCATAGTATTATCTCCTTTTTAGTTTCTTCTTCTCGGAATGATGTGAATGGGTGTTCCTTCAAAACCAAATGCATGACGAATTTGATTCTCAAGGTAACGTTTATAAGAAAAGTGCATTAATTCGACATCATTTACGAATACAACAAACGTAGGAGGTTCGATAGCTACTTGTGTAGTATAAAATACATTTAAACGACGACCCTTATCTGTTGGCGTAGGATTCATAGATATAGCGTCTGTCACTACTTCATTTAATGTAGAACTTTGAACACGTTTCTTATGATTTTCGCTTGCTTCATTAATATAAGGGAATAGCGTGCGTAGGCGTGTACCTTCTTTGGCAGAAACGAAAGCGATTTGAGCATAATCTAAAAATTGAAATTGGTTTCTAACATCATCTGCAAATTTCTTCATTGTGTTACTATCTTTATCGACTGTGTCCCACTTATTCACTACAATTACTACGGCTTTACCTTCTTCATGAGCATAACCTGCTACACGTTTATCTTGTTCTATTATACCTTCCTCTGCATCTATAACGATTAGTACTACATTAGAACGTTCGATGGCTTTAAGCGCACGTAATACGGAATATTTCTCAGTAGACTCATACACTTTACCCTTTTTACGCATTCCGGCAGTGTCGATTAAAACATAATCTTGACCATCATAACTATATTCAGTATCAATGGCATCCCTAGTCGTTCCAGCAACATTCGATACAATAACACGGTCCTCGCCAAGAATGGCATTTACTAAACTAGATTTTCCAACATTAGGACGTCCGATGATTGATAATCGTATTGTGTCTTCGTCGTAAGGGTCTTCATAATCCTCTGGAAAATGTTTAACCACTTCATCTAACAAATCACCTAATCCTAAGCCATGTGAGCCTGAGATAGGATATGGATCTCCAAAACCTAATGCGTAAAAATCAAAAATGTCGTTTCGCATTTCAGGATTATCCACTTTATTAACGGCTAACACAACGGGTTTTTTAGATTTATATAACATCTGTGCAACCATTTCATCACTTTGAGTTAAACCTTCACGCACATTTACCATAAAAATAATAACATCTGCTTCATCTATTGCAATTTCAGCTTGTGCTCTAATTTGTGTTTGGAATGGCGCGTCACCGATTTCAATTCCACCAGTATCAATAATGTTAAATTCATGTGTTAACCATTCGCCTGATGAATAAATTCTATCACGAGTAACACCAGGTGTGTCTTCGACTATTGAAACACGTTCACCTACTACTCTATTAAAGATTGTAGATTTCCCTACATTTGGTCTTCCTACAATCGCTACAATAGGTTTCGTCATAAGCTAACTTCCTCTCTTTCTAAAATCTCTATAATTTTATCATATGACCTATTTATTTCAAACAAAGTATATAAGTTAAGTTACATTATAATGAATTGATAATTTAAATTTGAATGATAACACCTTAATTAAATAGTGAACGATTCATTAAATGTTTTGCTTAAAAGATAATACTAAGATTGGTAATCAGGTTGGCATCACTATTTTGTTAAGGTTAATCATCAAAATCCATACAACCTATCACGTTGATAGCACGCTTAAATCAAATTGATTCACATCTGTCAGTTACTGCCAGAACAATAAAATAGACTGAGACATTTTATTTTGTCCCAGCCTCATGTATTACTATCCTAACTTTAGATTAGAATTTTAAGTTTTTGAATTTATCACCAAAGACATCGCCAAGTGTTGGATTATCTTCGTTTGAATCATTACTTAAATAAGATTGAGTTGTAGCATCATCGCTTTCAACGACATCTTCTTTAGGTAAAGTAGCTTTGATTGAAAGTGAAATACGTTCATTTTCTTCATCAATACCTAAAATTTTAACATTAACTTGTTGACCTGGCTCAAGCTTTTCACCTGGTGTACCGATATGTTCATGTGCAATTTCTGAAATATGAACTAAGCCTTGTACACCTGGTGCGATTTCAACGAAAGCACCAAAGTTAGCTAAACGTACAACTTTACCTTCGACAACATCATCTTCGTGGAATTGTCCTTTAATACTTTCAAATGGTGTTGGTAAAGTGTCTTTAATAGAAAGTGAGATACGTTCTGCATCTTTCTCTACAGATTTAACTTTCACATCTACTTCTTGTCCTACAGAAACAACATCTTCTGGAGAATCAACATGTTCGTGTGAAAGTTCTGAAACGTGGACTAAGCCATCTACGCCACCGATATCAACGAAAGCACCAAAGTTAGTTAGACGAGCTACTTTACCTTTAATAACATCGCCTGCATTTAATGATTCTAGTAAAGAAGCTTTTTTAACATCATTTTCAGCTTGCTCTACTGCTTTACGGCTTAAAATGACTCTATTATTTTCAGGATCTAATTCTTCTACTTTGATACGAATAGTTTGTCCTTCAAATACAGAGAAATCTTCAATGAAATCAGTTGAAATGAGTGAAGCAGGTACGAAACCACGTTGACCTACATCTACAACTAGGCCACCTTTAACTACTTCTGTAACTTTTGCTTCAATTATTTCATCATTATCTAATTTTTCTTGTAAATATTCATATGATTTTTCAGTTTCAAGTTGACGTTTAGAAAGAATATACGCACCTGAGTCATTTTCTTCATCAACTTCTATTTTAGTAACATATGCTTCTATTTCATCACCTTGTTTAACAACCTCACTAGGGTTTTCAATATGATGCGTTGAAAGTTGGCTAATTGGAATAATTCCATTGAATTTGCCACCATTAATATGAACTACGACTTGTTTGTCTTCAACTTGTTGAACCTCACCAGTGACTTTGTCACCTTCTTTAATATCATTAATCATTGATTCATTGAATTCTTCAGTCATCTTATTTGCCTCCTTATACACTACATACATATAACATCTTATAAACCAGTAGAATTGTCAAGAAATTCCCCTTTAGTTTCATAAGTTCTTAAAAAAATTATCAATTATCAAAATTATTAAATAGAAATTTAACTGATTTGTAACTTTTAAAGATTTATAATTTTAATGAACCTTAATAAATGTTATACGATTTAAACAGTGATTAATTATTACCACTTTTAATTATATAGAATAAAAATAGCTATTTAAAATAATTCGCACTTTATTCTAAATTAAGTACAAATTATTCTATATAGCTATTATTGCTCATTTATAAATTGTTAACTAAGGTCATTATGTCTTCAGTTACTTCTTCAATCGTTTTGCCAGTTGTATCCACTGTAATCGCATCGTCTGCTTTTTTTAAAGGTGAAATGTCACGATTCATATCATAGTGGTCTCTTTCTTCGATTTCTTTTTTTAGTTGCGATAATGTTGAAGGAATACCACGTTGTTCATTTTCTTTTTGTCGTCTTTCAGCTCTCTCCTCAACTGAAGCAATCATGTACACCTTTAATTCTGCATTTGGTAGCACTACTGTGCCAATATCGCGTCCATCCATGACGATCCCTTTTTTGGCTGCTAAGTCTTTTTGTTTCTGAACTGCAAATGTTCTAACAGGCGCTTTAGAAGCGACATAGGATACATTTTGAGTCACATCATTTTCTCTTAAAAAATCGGTAACGTCTTGATCATCTAGTAAGATACGTTGTCCTTTACTTTTATCATAAGTTAATTCTAAAGTAGTTTGATCAACGAGTGCTTTAAAATCTTCAGGTTTATTATTTTGAAGATATTTATAAGTTATTGCGCGATACATTGCACCAGTATCAACGTATATCATTGATAATTTACTAGCAACTTGTCGAGCAATTGTACTTTTACCTGCTGCTGCAGGACCATCCAAGGCAATATTTATTAAGTCCATATTATTTTATCCTTCCTTGTTGTTTTGTTTGTATTATTTTATCATAAATATGTAAATTAAAAATAGGAGGAACGCAATGAAGCGATTATTAGTTATACATACTGGTGGTACGATTAGCATGTCTCAAAATCAATCCAATCAAGTTGTAACAAATGATGTAAATCCAATATCTTTACATACAGACATTATTGGTCAATACGCTGACGTAGATGAAATACATCCATTTAACATTCCGTCTCCACACATAACAATTCAAAACGTTGAACAATTGAGAAATATCATTATTGATGCAAATAAGACAAATCAATACGATGGTTATGTGATTACACACGGAACAGACACGCTTGAAGAAACTGCATATCTTCTTGATTTATTAATAGATATTCGATATCCAGTTGTGATTACTGGAGCGATGAGATCTTCAAATGAAATTGGTTCTGATGGTTTATATAATTTTATTTCGGCCATTCGTGTAGCTTCATCCAGTGATGCGCAAGACAAAGGTGTAATGGTCGTATTCAATGATGAAATACATACTGCCAGAAATGTCACTAAGACGCATACGTCTAACATTAATACCTTCCAAAGTCCTAATCAAGGTCCATTAGGTATTTTAACCAAAGATAATGTTCAATTTTATAATCAGCCCTATCAACAACAGTCTTTTGATACAGTCAATCATGAGTTAAGCGTGCCATTGATTAAAGCGTATATGGGGATGGACAGTGACATATTTAACTTCTATTCACAACAGCATGTAGATGGTATTGTCATTGAAGCTTTGGGTCAAGGTAACTTGCCACCAAGTTGCTTAAATGGCGTTCAATCATGCTTGGACAATAATATACCAATTGTGTTAGTTTCAAGATCCTTTAACGGTATTGTAAGCCCTGTATATGCCTATGATGGCGGTGGATTCCAATTATCAAATAAAGGTTTAATATTTTCGAATGGATTAAATGGTCCGAAAGCGAGACTAAAATTATTAATTGGTTTAAGTAATCATCTTAATACGTCAGAATTGAAGCATTATTTTGAAAAGCAAAATTAGCAAGGGCCGAAAAAAGGCGTATTGAATTGTATCTGATGAGTATAAAATAAGATGACAAGGGAGTGGGACAGAATTCTTTTTAAATTCGTCGTCCCACCCCCGCAAGGATGACTAAAACTGAGAAAAGCTTGATTAAAGCGCCTTCTCAGTTCAGTCAGCTACTGCGAATTTGCAAAATAGCTTCATTAGATTATTTTTGTTCCAGACTCTTCTATTTAGCTACTATGAAAGTACATTGTAGCTTTGAAATATTTATCTCGTTGCGTTTAGCATTTTATGATTACACCTTAACTTTCGAGAGGTGTTTGCTTTTTACTTAAAATGCTTTGGGTAATAATGCCTCCATGATATTTACCGTTTTCAATGAAGATTGCATTATTATCATTACCAGCAGCAATGACGCCAGCAATATAACAATTCTCTACATTTGTCTCAAACGTTTCTTTATTATGAACGGGTGCAGTACCGAATTCATTTGTATTGATTTCTATTCCAATTGATTCTAAAAAGTCATAATCAGGATGGTATCCTATCATCGCGAATACATGATCATTAGGTATTTCAATCAATTTACCTTCTTTTTTATAAACCACACTATTTTCAGTGATTTCAGTTACATTAGCATTAAATTCCATTGTGATTTTTTCATGATTAACTAATGATTCAAAGTTAGGTAAAATCCATGGTTTAATAGCAGATGAATAACGATCGCCTCTATATAATACAGTTACATTTGCGCCAGCTTTTTCTAATTCTAATGCTGCGTCGACTGCAGAGTTTTTACCACCAATTACAGTTACATTTAAATTGAAATAAGGATGTGCTTCTTTGAAGTAATGTTGTACTTTCGGAAGTTCTGCACCTTTAACCTCTAATGTATTATGTTGACCATAATATCCAGTTGCAACAGTTAAGAATTTACATTCATATACATCTTTGGTAGTTGTTATAGTGAATTTATTATCAATCTTTTTAACAGTTAACACTTCTTCAAATGCATGAACATTTAATTGGTGATGTTTAACAACTTCTCTATAATAAACTAACGCTTGATTACGTCGAGGTTTACTTTCTTCAACGATAAATGGTATATCGCCAATACTCAATTTATCACTAGATGAGAAGAATGTTTGGTGTGTTGGATATTTATATATAGCATCTACAACATTCCCTTTTTCGATGACTAATGTTTCAATACCCTTTCTTTTTTGTTCGATAGCAGCACTTAAACCGCATGGGCCTCCGCCGATTATAATACTTTCTATGCTTTGCATGTCATTGGCCTCCTTTAATCACCCATTAATTATAGCAGTTGTAACATGATTTCTAAATAGAATCGCACCTATATTATTTACAATTTAATGAGATTATAAATTTTATAAAGAAAACAGGGATAGGACTGAATTCTATTTGAATCCATTGTCCTACCCCTACAAGGTTAGCTAAAATGAGAGATATGCTTGATATAAGCACCCTTTCAATTTTAGTCAGCTACGATGAATGAACAACGTAGCATTATTTTTTAATTTTTATCCTATGGCCTTTTTTAATGTAATTATTGTGGAATTACTAATCTTTGGCCATTTGAAATGTTATTACTAGATAAGCCGTTCGCTTGTTTCAGTTTGTTAACATTTTCAACAGTACCTTCTCCGTAGTATTGAATCGCGATACGATATAGGTTCTCGTTACCTGATACGACATGCGTTTGTTGTCCTGAATTAGTATTATTTGATTGATTGTTATTACTATTATTTTGGTTACCACTGTTCTGAGTGGCTTGTGAATTAGCATTATCACTGTTGCTATTTGAATTATAAGCATCGCTATCTGATGATGAACTGTTGTCAGATGCGTTTGATGAATCATTGTTGTCAGAAGTACTACTATTATCATCGCTTGAATTACTTGATGATTCATTATCAGTTGTAGCTTTGTCACTTGAGTCATCATCTTTAGTGGCATTATCTTTATTCTTGTCACTGTCGTCGCTAGCTTTGTCTTTGCTATCTTTGTCATTATCTTTGTTTGCAGTTTGTTCAGTTTTGCTATTATCAGCTTGGTCGCTATCTTTTTTATCATTGTTTAAATACATACCAATAAAGATAGCAAGTGCTGCTAGAATTAGTAATAACGCAATTAATGGAAGTAAAAGACCTGCTAAACCACGTTTCTTTTTACCATTGTGAGCTTGGAATCCATCATTATCCTCTTGATGTTTTTTATCATTGTGTTCTTCATTCGTTTGATTATCTTTATGATTGTGATGGTCTTTATTATCTTTTTTATGTTTTGCGGCTGCTACACCAGCAGCACCAGCGGCACCTGCAGCACCAGCACCGACTGCAGCTTTTTTCCCTTTATTACCTTTTTTTGATTCATCTTTAGAAAGATGTTCTTGATTGTCATCTAGTTGCTTTTCATTGTTATGTTTTTTATTGCGATCACGCTTATGATCATGATTTAAATGATCGTCATCTTTATGTTCATTATGATTTGAACGATGATTTGTGTCTTTATTTCGTTTATCCTTAGCAGCTTTGGCACCAGCAGCACCAGCGACACCAGCACCACCAGCAAGTGCAGCATCTTTACCATGTTTTGACTTATCATGTTTGTTTGCATCGATATGCTCTTGGTGATCACGACGGTGACGATCATCATCATTTAAACTTTCATTATTATAGTCTTTATCATGCTTTCTACTTGATGCTTCATGACGATGATTTTCTCGAGACGATTGATTATTAAAGTCTCTATCGGGTGAGTGTTCCCCATCTTTATGTATTGATGCTTTATCTAATTGATTCTCTTTTTGGTTGTGTTGTAACTCATTTAAAGAGTCTTCATCGTGTCGATCATCAAGTGAACCAGTAGCATTTGAATCAGAAGTTTGATTATCGAATTTTCTGTTTTTATTTGTAGCTTGATTACGTCTTCTTTGACGTCTTTGTGCATTTCTAGGTGGGAATTGTTGATCTGATTGATTCTCAAATTCATCTGAATGATTTGAGTTATCATCAAACTCATTTGTGTTTTCTTCGAATTGGTCATCAGAATTGATAGACTGACGATTTTTTTCGAAATCATCTCTAAAATTATTTTTAGACACGGTCATCATCCTCTCTTAATTAAATATTTTAATATCACATACCATATACCCCACAAAGTGTGAAATATGTATAGTATCACGATATTTCTTGAAAAAACTTTAAGTATTTTAATTATATCCTCTTAAAATAATTTTAGTAAAGAAAAGCAACTATACTTTAAATAAATATTTTAACTTTTCACTATAATTTAATTTTCTTTTAACTTTTTTTCGGTTTGTAACGTGAATGGATTCTAAATCCGAATCAATATCACAGCATTGTTTAGGTTGAAGTGGTGTATCGCCAAAAAATTCTAATAAATAGCGGCGTCTACATTGATCTAAAGATGTATATCCAATCATCCTTTGATAACCTAATTTTTTACGTATTAAAGCGTTGTTGAAAATTGATTTAAGCACTTTGGATGAATATCTTTGGCTTAAAATGGATAGAATTTCTTCCTTTTGTGGTGGTAGAAATGCGCCAATATCATAAGCGTCAATATCTTCTGTTGTAATCGCATCACTAAAAAGTAATGTTTCCAAAATGAAGCTATCATCAGGTTGATATAGGCTTATCGCTTGGCTTGGTAAATTATCTCTACCTGCTCTACCTATTTCTTGTAAATAGTTTGATGGACTTGTCGATAAATGAAAGTGAATCACTGTTCTAATATCTTTTTTATTGACCCCCATACCGAAAGCGCTTGTGGCCACAATAACGGGTATAAAGTTTTCCATAAATTGATTTTGAACGGTATGGCGTTCTTGATAGGATAGATCACCGTGGTAAATACCAGTTAAATAGCCATGGTGATAGATCATGGTCGCTAATTCTAAGCATACTTTTTTGGATGAAACATAAATGATTGTAGGTCCTGATTGTTCTAAAAAGTTTAATAACCACTGGATTTTACTATCATCATTATCAAAATTGAGATGTGAAAAAGCAATATTTTGCCGATTCATAGAAGTCTTTATAACAGTTAATTCCTTAGATAAAATAAGGTTTAAATCTTTTTCGAGATGAGGTGGTGCTGTCGCCGTTAGGGCTAATATGGTTGCATTCTTGTAATAAGATGTAATTTCTCCAATAATTGCATAGTGTGGTCGAAAATCATATCCCCATTCTGATAGACAATGTGCCTCATCGAGTACTATTAAACCGAAATCTATGTTCTTAATTAATTCGAAATTTTGAGATTGTAACATAAATTCTGGACTTAAAAACACAAATCGACTTTTTTGTAGTAAATTTATATTTTGCCTTTTTTCATTTTGATCCATACCAGAGTGAATAGAAGCAACTAATTTCTCTCCTTGAGATTTCATTTGCATGACTTGGTCATCCATAAGAGAGATTAAAGGTGAAATGATGAGAGTTGGCTTTTCTTTTATATAAGTTGGCATTTGATAACATAAACTTTTGCCACTACCTGTTGGAAGAATTCCTAACGTATCTTTATCGCTCAATACGCTTTCAATAATTTCTTTCTGACCCGGATTAAATGAGGAGAAACCGAACCATTCTTTTAATTTATCTTCAAGCACTTAACTCACCTCTTTCAATTCCAATAATTAATAATTTGATTTGAAAATAAGACAATTGATTGAATTGCTCTTTATATATTTTTAATCGATGTCCTCTATTCTGGTGATAAAATTCTATGAACGAATTATAATCTGTCGTACTTACATATTGTTGATACGCTGTAAAATAACCTTTAATAAATAATTCAAGTACATGGTCTTCAATCGTATTGATTTTAACATTTTGAGTCACTGCTGCTTCATTCATTGAAAGTCCTTTGAGTAATTGATGATATGTAATTGTAGTTTTATTTAGTAATGTAGGTAAAATAATGGTTTGAGATAATATTGGAAATTGTTCTTTATGTTCTAATGCAAACATCATTTGAACTAAATTATTCAATTCATGGACAAATAACTCGGTTACTGGTATGTCTTCAATGAGAGAAACTTGTTGACGCGTATACATTGGTTCTTCATATCCTTGTAGATAATAATGAATCAAACAGTTGCCATTGCACGTTTCATTAATGATATGAAAAAGTTGCTCAATTTCATTTTCTAAATCATCAATTAAGTCACTCTCGATGATAGTTGAATATAATTGCTTTACTTTATTTTGAACTATGACTTGTTGCGTAATGGGTATAAAGTCTAAATGATTATTTTTGAAATGCGTCATCGTTTGTATAAGTAATTGAATACAACTAAATGTTTGAATGATACTATCGTATGTAAACCTTGGATGAATAGTAATGGTGATATCTTGGTCATCATTACTATTCAAAAATCGCTCAAAAGACGGATATTTTAATTTAGGTAAACTGTGATATAATGATAAAAGTTGTTGGGAACATGCATCAAAAAAAGTTTGATGTGATTTTTTCCCAATTAAAATATTATAGATACTTTTATTGGTTTTATATTCGAATGAATGATTTGATGCATAGGTAATAATTGAATGCATTAATGATTCCTCACTTTATGTAACTAATAAAATAGTAAATAAATTAATCGAAGTGTTAGTTAACATTTGTTATACTAGTGTAGCATTTTTATCAAAGGAGGCGAAGAATTTGGCAAAGTATACAATCGTTGATATGGATACATGTATTGCTTGTGGCGCATGTGGTGCTGCGGCGCCAGACATTTACGATTATGACGACGAAGGTATTGCTTTCGTAATCCTTGATGATAATCAAGGTACTGCAGAAGTACCAGAAGAATTATATGAAGATATGGAAGATGCGCTTGAAGGTTGTCCAACTGATTCAATTAAAATTGAAGAAGAACCATTTGATGGTGATGCCCTTAAATTTGAATAGTTTATGGCACAATCAAATAAATTTTAAATCTCCTATTGCTGAGTACTTAATTCAACAATAGGAGATTTTTTATGATAAAACGCGTTTTAATCGATTGTATAATAGTACAAATATAATTGAAATCACAACACCTTTAATAATATTAAAAGGTATAACACCAGATAAAATGACAATTTTTAAATTATTAAATACATCTCCTAAATTAAAAATCATCCCATATAATGGAAGCAACACAAAGTAGTTTAATACACTTAACACAATCGTCATAACTATAGTACCGATTGCGAGTCCTATAACTAAAGAACGTGGCGTATGTGCATGTTGTCTTTGACGTTTTGTAACATAGTAAGCGGATAATAAGAAACTTACACCTGCTAAAAAGTTAGCAACTGGGCCCACTGGATCGCCCATGTTAAATAAAAAGTTAAGTATATTTTTTATGAGTGCTACGATAATACCAGCAACTGGACCCAAAAGGAATGTTGCTAATAATGTTGGCACATCACTAAAGTCTAATGTTAAGTATGGCGGTAAAAATGGTAGCGGAAATTTGATAAATGTTAAAATGAACGCTATCGCACTTAACATACTTATCGTGATAAGACGTTTGTTTTGTTGCATATTGAATTATCTCCTTCCATTCATCTTACTTAGAATAGGAGATAATTTTGCACAACAAAAAATCTCCATCTTCTCCCATCCAGACTATACTGTCGGCTTCAGACTTTCACTGAATCAGCCACTTCATAAGAAGCGGGTCGCAGGCTTGAATTACTGCCGGTTGGGACTTACACCCTACCCCGAAGATGAATTATAACTATATATTAATTTAATTTTTATATTACATTAAGTAAGCACATTGCGCAATAATGGTGCTTAAACTGATTAGAAAAAAAGAGTGAAATCAGATTCAACATGAATTCTGACCCACTCTTGGTCTAGCAATTTCATTTTTAGAATAAAAGCTAGTACGTTAAGTAAAACCTCGTGATGTACGAGTTTCTAATGTAACTTAAATTAAAGCGCTTGATAGATAAGTGCGTAAGATTGTAATCATATTAGCACTTAGGTTTAGGTAATTTAATGATAAATGTTGTACCTTTGTTTACTTCGCTTTCTACTTGAATAGAACCACCATGTTCTTCGATAATCATCTTGCAAATAAATAATCCTAAACCAGTACCTTGTTTCCCTCTCGTTCTTGATGCTTCGACTTTATAAAATCTATCAAAAACAAGTTCAAGATGTTCCGGAGATATACCACTTCCGGTATCGCTAATGTACAATGTCTGATATGTGTCATCAGATGATGAAGTGATTGTAATTGAATCACCTGGTTGAGTATAACGTGTGGCATTATCAATCAGATTTGTAAGTACTTGATCAATACGATCGGCATCATAATCCCACAATTCATCAGTCATTTCTGGCGCGAGTGACATGTCTAACTCTAAATCTTGTGCCTGTTGTTTATACTTCATTTGCATTTTAGTTAATAAAGGTTTAATGGGTTGTTTCTCTTTATTAACAGTTAAACCTTCTGCATCCATACGCGCTACATTCAATAATTCATTTACTAGACGATTTAAACGTTTTGTTTCATCAAGCACGATAGATAAAGAGTCTCGAATTTCATCGGGCTCTGTTACAATGCCATCTACAATGGACTCTGTATACCCTTGTAGTAAAGAAATAGGAGTTCTTAATTCATGTGAAACGTTAGCAATGAAGTCTTTTTTCATTTGATCAAGATTATGTTCGTTGGTCATATCTCTAATAATGACTACTAGACCACTACGGCCATCTTGTTGGATTCGCTCGATATAACTCATGATAATGACATAATATTTGTTATTAATTTCGTATTCTTGGAATTCTGTATTCTTTGAAACAAATGTTTTTTCGATTTGCTTTTCAATATCTTTATATACAGGTGCACTAAGTGATTTAGTAATATCATCAGCCATTTTATTTGAAAGGATAACTTCTCTTTTGTCATTTAGGCCTAGTACACCTTCTATCATAGAATTGATTAGACTATCTCTAATATTTTTTTGAGTTGAAAGTGCTTCAATATTCTCTTGTATTTCAGAACTCATATGATTGAAAGTATGTGATAATTCACCTATTTCATCTTTAGTTGAGACGCTTGTCTGTTTAGAATAGTCCCCCTTAGATATATTTAATGCTTGCGTTCTAAGTTGTCTCAAAGGTTTCGTAATTCTATTTGATAAAAAGAAAGCAAATACAGTTGAAATAGCAATAAAGATAATCGCAGTAATTAGTATGATAATTGTAATTGCATTATTCGTATCTTCAATAGATTTTAAATCTTGATATATAAATACAGCACTATACTTTGAGTTTGCATTGTCTTGTGCTTTCATTGGATAGCCCAATAGAATATAAGAGTGCGAGTTACCATTATTACTAATGGTTATATTTTGGGTAGTAGATTTACCCTTTGAAAAGACTTGTTGGAATTTGGCATTATTGTGTATTGCTTCAAGCATTTTATTTTTAGTTTCACTATTAGAATGATTAAGACTTGAAGGTTTATTTGCCATAATAATCACGCCACCTGAGCCATCAATTAATTGTTGGCTATGTTGAATGGCTAACGTCTTATTATCAGCTTGTTCAACTAAGTGACTAATTCTAGACGCGTCTTCCCTTATA
This sequence comes from Staphylococcus sp. GDY8P47P, assembly GCF_016892225.1. Lineage (NCBI taxonomy): Bacteria > Bacillati > Bacillota > Bacilli > Caryophanales > Staphylococcaceae > Staphylococcus > Staphylococcus sp. GDY8P47P. The sequence continues at coordinate 33,463 of NZ_JAFENV010000014.1, forward strand.
GCATTTTCAGTTTGTTGAGTGTAATAATACTGTATAAATGTAATTAAAGCTGCACTTAATAAAATTAAAACTGTCGTTACTATGAAAAGTATAGTTAACCACAGTTTTATTACCACACTATTTAGTCGGCTCGTCATTAGACTTTACCTCGAATTTGTAACCAACACCCCATACAGTTTGAATCATATGTGCAGCATCTTCAGATACACGATTAAGTTTCTCACGAAGGCGTTTTACATGAGTGTCTACCGTTCTTAAGTCTCCGTAAAACTCATAATGCCATACTTCTTTTAATAGTTGTTCACGATCAAAAACTTTATTAGGTGTCTTAGCTAAATAAATAAGTAACTCATATTCTTTAGGCGTTAAATTCACTTGTTGATTATCAGCTAAAACGCGATGCGCATCATTATCAATGATTAAATGATTAAATTCTATAACATCTCTTGCGTGAGGTTCACTTTGTTCAGGTTTAGAAGATTGCGTTCTACGCAATAATGCTTTAACTCTTAATACAACTTCTCTTGGAGAGAATGGTTTAACGATATAGTCATCAGCGCCTGATTCAAACCCCTCAACCCTATTTGTTTCTTCACCTTTAGCAGTAAGCATAATAATAGGTGTGTCTTTATGTTCACGTAATTTAGATGCCACTTCAATTCCATCCATCTCTGGTAGCATCAAGTCTAAAAGTATGCACGCATAGTCATTCTCCATTGCAAGATCATAGGCTTCTTTACCATCACTTGCTTCATGAATCGTAAACGATTCTCTCTCTAGGTAGAGTTTAAGTAATCTTCTAATTCTATCCTCATCGTCTACAATTAAAATTTCGTTTGTCATTTTGTTTATACCTCCTACACATGCTGAATACACTCAATATTATAGCATATAGCATGATTGAAAGCTTTACTTTAAAGTTAACTTTGTGAAAAAAATAGCAAGAGAAATTAAGTTAAATTAAATTCTCTTACTATTGTAAAATATTATTTATTTATTTTCCATTTTCTGCCATGTGTCTTAATACTTTAACTTCATGTGGTGTTAGGACTCTACCTTCACCTGCATTTAAACCTTTAAGATTTAAGTTACCGAACTCAATTCTTGTTAATTTATCAACTTGGTGACCAAAGTGTTCAAACATACGACGAACTTGACGATTTCTACCTTCACTTATAGTAATTTCTACAAGTGTAGTGTTTTTATCTTTATCTTGTTTTTTTACTTTCACTTGTGCTGGTTGCGTAAACCCATCTTCCAGTTCGATTCCTTTTTCTAAAGCTTTGACTTCCTCTCGCATGAGATATCCTTTTAATTTAGCAACATACTTTTTCTGAATGTGGTATCTAGGGTGTGTCATTAAATTCGTAAATTCACCATCATTTGTTAGTAGTAATAGACCTGAAGTATCATAATCCAATCTGCCAACTGGATAAATTCTAGTCTCTAAATCTTTAAAATAGTCTGTGACTACTGTACGTCCTCTATCATCAGACACACTTGTGATCACTTGCGTTGGTTTGTAGAATAATATATACATTTTGTCTTCTTGTTCTACTTTAATGCCTTCTACTTCAACAGTATCAGAACTTTTAACTTTAGTACCTAATTCAGTCACAGTTTCACCGTTGACTTTTACTTTTCCTTCTGAAATTAAAGTTTCAGCTTTTCTGCGTGATGTATACCCACTATTAGCAATGCGTTTTTGAAGCCTTTCTAATTCTTTGCTCATTTCGTATCTCCTTTTTGATTTACTAAATTACTAAAGAAATCTTCCATCTCTTCTTCATCTTCTTCAGTCGTTGGTAAATCTTCAATTTTTTCTATTCCGAATACATTTAAAAATAAATCTGTTGTTTGTAAAGCATGACTACGAGAATTTTCAACATCTTTTGCTTCAATTAAACCACGTGCAATTAAAGTTCTAACTGCACCATCGGAATTAATGCCTCTAATTAATTCGATATCACTCCGCGTTAATGGTTGATTATATGCAATAATCGATAATGTTTCCATTGCTGCCTGTGATAACTTCATATTTGATTTTTGTTCAATGAGTTGTTCAATATAAGGTGATGCTTCTTTCTTTGAAGTTAAGATATAAGTTGAACCAAATTTTTGAATCATTAAACCACTTGAAGTATACGATGACACTAATTCAGCTAATTTTGCTTGATTAATATCTAGAATCTCTAAAATTTGCTTTTCTTCAAGCCCTTCATCTCCCGCTGTATATAGCAATGCCTCTATGATTCCATGTTTATCCAAGATTAAAATTCACTCCTCTAACGATACGTATATCATCAAAATTTTTAACTTGTTCAATATTGATTTGTCCAGATTTAGACATTTCTAATATTGCTAAGAAGTGAGTAACCACTTGTTCTAATGGTTCACTAAAAGTAAACAAACTAAAGAAGTTAAACGATGTATGATGTTTTAATTGTGTCGTTACTTTTTCAGTTGCTTGTTGAATCGTAAAGCTTTCTTTAACGATGTCAACAGTCTTAGGTGTATTAAGTGCTAGTCTATTTTTTACACGTTGATAAGCAACAATTAAATCAGTTAAATCTAATGTTTGACTTTGATCCCATGTGACGTCTTTTTCAAGATGGGATAAATCAGTTGGGTGCTTAGTGAAATAGTGCTCGCGTTCTTCTTTCTTTTCGGCTAATAATTCTGTATATTCTTTATAATTTTGATATTCAATAAGTCGACCTACTAAATCTTCTCGTGGATCTTCCTCTAAATGTTCATCAACATCATGTTGCGGTAGCAATAATTTGCTTTTTATCATTAATAACTCAGATGCCATAACTAAATATTCACTCGCTATATTGATTTCTAATTGTTTCATAGCGTGAACATATTGCATATATTGTTCTGTTAATGATTTCATAGGTATATCATAAATATCAATTTCATATTTTTGAATTAGGTGTAGTAATAAATCTAAGGGGCCATTGAAGGCATCTAATTTTACTTCATACATGTTAATCGTCCTTATACTGAATCTAAATCGTGCATAATTTACTAAAGTATTATAGCATGAATATTACAAACATTAAATTAAGGATGAGTCGGATTGGAAAAAGCCTTAATCGATTTTTATTATTATTTTCATAAACAGCAACATTATTTCTTATGTCATGATATTTTAGAGGATGCATGGAAAGCAAATAGTCAGTTTTCTAAAAAGGATGGCATTGTAAGCCTAATTTTATTTTCTACTGCCATGTATCATTATAGAAGAGGAAATATCAAAGGTGCGCGGATAACTTTTGAGAAGTCATTAAATACTTTTAATGACGCATATGATAAAACAGTGCTAAATCTTAGTGAACACGCATTTCAAACATTAATTGTGAATGAGATTAAAGCTATAGATGACTTGAAACCATTCAAACCGGCATATTTGCCTATCAATTCAACCTTTGAAAAACAAATAATAGATAGGTATCCAGATTATTCATTTACATTTCTTTCTACTGAAGATAATTATATTGTTAATTATCACAAACTTAGAGATAGAAGCGATGTGATCAATGCCAGACAACAAGCATTGATGTATAAAAAGAGAATGAGGAGTTGGATGGATGATTAGTTAAAATTCAAACTGCCACTAAATAACTCGCTTTACTGTAGAAATAAAGCGTATTCTATTAAAGTCTGAGTCAAAAATAATAAAGTAAGACTATTTGGGATTTTCCCAATAGTTGACTGATTGATGAATACACTTAAGTTAAGTTGCTTTTAGTTCTAGTCGTCATTTAAGGTAGAGCCCCAGCAAAAAGAATTTCAAAAAGAAATTCTACAAGCAAAGCAAGCTGGGGATACAGAAATAGTCAGTCTCTACGACCCTCTCCTCATTCGTTAATATAAACCAATCTCCTTTTAAGTAATCCTCTATCTAAAATTAATCATTACTATAAATACTTACTTCTTTTATGCTCTTGGGTGGAATTGATTATACATCTGTCTAATCTGAGTTTTAGAAACATGTGTATATAATTGTGTAGTCGAAATATCAGAATGACCTAACATTTCTTGAACTGCACGTAAATCTGCACCATTCTCCAATAGGTGTGTTGCAAATGAGTGTCTTAACGTATGAGGTGTCAATGTTTTATTGATATTTGCCTTTAAACCATACTGTTTAATTAGTTTCCAAATACCCTGACGTGTCAATGGTCGTCCATGCATATTTAAAAAAAGCACGTTAGTGACTGTTTTTTTAAGTAATTGAGGTCTAACAGAATTGATATATGTGTCTAGATATTCGATTACAGTATCGCCTAATGGGATGATACGTTCTTTGTTCCCTTTACCAAACACTTTTACAAACCCCATAATTAAATTAACATCGTCTATCTCGATTTGTATTAATTCAGTCACACGCATTCCAGTCGCATATAATAATTCGAGAATTGTACGGTCGCGGTATCCATTATTTTTATTTAAATCTGGTGTTTCAAGTAACTGAATCACTTCTTCAACATCTAACACATCTGGAAGTTTCTTCTCGTACTTAGGCGTTTCAATAAGAACTGTAGGATCTTTCGCTGCATATTTCTCACGTAGCGCAAATTGATGGAAACTGCGAATCGTTGAAATAAATCGCGCAATAGATTTAGCAGAAGCCCCCTGATCTATTAAATGACCTAGACATTCTTGAATCGTTTGTCTATCAATAAAATCAATATGCGCAATTTTGTTTTCTTGCATATATATTTGATATTTTTTTAAGTCTCGGCGATAGGCACCTATCGTATTCTCGCTTAAGCCTTTTTCGATTTGTATAAATTTTAAATATTCTTCAATAATTGTTTCCATTACAACACCTCTATTTGAATAGACTCACATTAAACTATGATGTGATATTAAGAAAGACTAAGACAATCATTTGAAATTGTCCTAGCCTATTATTTGTTTATTTTCCTTTTGCTTGGCATTCAGCACAAACACCGTGAAACGTTAATCTGTGATCTAAAATTTTGAAGTTATATTCTGTTTCGACTCTTTCTTCAACTTGTGGTAGTAAATCTTCATGGATTTCATCTACTTTACCACATTCCATGCACACTAAATGGTGATGGAAATGTTTAGCGCCCTCTTTTCTTAAATCGAAACGAGCAACACCATCACCAAAATTAATTTTATCGACGACTTTTATTTCGGCTAGAAGTTCTAAAGTTCTATAGACAGTAGCTAAACCTATTTCAGGTGCTTTGTCTTTTACTTTCAAATATACATCTTCAGCACTAAGATGGTCTTTTTCATTTTCAATTAGAACACGGACAGTAGCTTCTCTTTGTGGTGTTAATTTATATGAAGATTGTTGTAATTGTTGTTTTACGCGATTTAATCGTTCTTCCATGGGAGCGACACTCCTCTATTAATAATTATAATCATTTTAAATTGAAAATATTTCAATTACTAAATTACCAATATTTTCAATTAAATGCAAGCTATTTACAGCACTTAATTAGAATGATTATAATTTAATAATATATACTGCAACCCAATGATTGTTTTAGCATCCTCGATTTCATGATTATCAAGTAATGCTTTTATTTCTGAAATAGGCACTTTATGCAATTCTACAAACTCATCTTCATCTAGATTGAGTTGACCTTCACTTAGGTTACTGCTGAAATAAATCGTAAGTTTCTCATTGGTGAACCCAGGGCAACCATACATGTCAGTAACAAATTCTAAGTTATTTGCAACATAACCTGTTTCTTCTTCTAATTCGCGTTTAGCAGCTTCTTCACGTATTTCATCTTGTTCTAATTTTCCAGCTGGAATTTCTAATAATGCTTTTTCAACTGGTTTACGAAATTGTTTAACAAGTAATACCTCATCATTTGGCGTTATTGCACAAACTGCTACCGCACCGTTATGATAAACTAATTCTCTTCTAGATGTATTCCCATCAGGCAATTCTACATCATGTATTTCTAAATCAATAATTTTACCATTGTAAATAACAGTTCTATCGAAAGTTTTCTCATTAAATTCCAAAAAATTCACGTCCCTTTTAATTCAGTATATAAATTGGTAAGATGAATGCGTTACTTAAAGTGTATCGAAAGGAGATTGGACATGCAAAAGAATATTTTAAAGAGTGGCATCGAAATTTCAGAATTAGGATTAGGATGTATGAGTCTAGGCACAGATTTTGCCAAGGCTGAACCTATCATTGAAAAAGCAATTGAAAGTGGTATTACGTATTTTGATACTGCAGATATTTATGACCGAGGCATTAATGAAGAAATTGTAGGCAAAGCTTTAAAAAAATATCAAAATCGGGATGATATTATAATTGGAACGAAGGTAGGAAATCGTCCTACTGAAGATGGCGGGACTACATGGGATCCATCTAAACAATATATTAAGGAAAGTGTTAAAGGTTCTTTACAACGATTAGGATTGGACCATATCGATTTATATCAATTACATGGTGGAACGATAGATGATCCATTAGATGAAACAATCAGTGCATTTAATGAGTTAAAACAAGAAGGTATTATTAAAGCCTATGGTATTTCTTCAATCCGTCCTAATGTTATCGATTATTATTTAAAACATAGTGAAATCGAGACAATTATGTCTCAATTCAATTTAATTGATAATCGACCAGAACAATTACTGAATGACATACATGCCAATGGTGTTAAAGTATTAGCACGTGGCCCTGTGTTTAAAGGACTGTTAACTTCTAATAGTATTGATGCCCTAGATCATAAATTCAGTGAGGGCATATTTGATTATACACATCATGATTTAGGCGAAACGATTGCTTCAGTTAAAGAAATAGAAAGTAATCTTAGTGCTTTATCTTTTGAATATTTAAAATCTCACGATGCACTTGGTGCAATCATCGTTGGCGCTAGCTCACCACAACAATTAGAAGAAAATGTTAATAATTACAATAAACATGTAAGCCTTGATCAAGTAAAAGCAGCTCGTGACAGAGTGAAAAACTTAGAATACACACAGCATTTAAAATAATGTAGTTATAATACAGAAGCGTTTGAGACATAAATGATGTAAAAATACTGTTTTGCTAAACCACAGTGCGGGATGGGACTAAGAATTCATAAAAGAATTTTGACCCACTCCCGCCTTTTTATTACAACTCAAATCTAACTCTAATACTGCTTATAGTAAGTGTAATGACCATTGTGATTTTCGTCTTTGATCGTCACATTCATGATCTCATCTCTCAAAATTAATTCATGAAATTTGAAACTTATGAATGATTGTTCGTCAGCATTTAGTAAGTCATAATTATTTTCCCCTATTAAATCTGCAATTGTAAAAATGGAATGTGGTGGTAATGCATTCATATTCTCAATACATTGTTTAACGTTATGGTTTACACAACATAACATACAATCACTCCGATCTATTGTTTGTTTTTGAATAAAAATGGAAAAAGTGATTCAAGCAACCTAGGGAATAATTGATATAATTTTAAAGTGGTGTGCATCCATTTAGGTTGATTGATTTCACATTTACGTTCAATGATCCCTTTAATAACATCATTAGCTAATAAAGTTGGATCTAACATCATTGCGTCATACTTGTGTGCATAAGCGAGACTTGGGTCTGCCTTTTCATGAAATGCTGTTCTAATCGGACCGGTATTCACAGACATTACATGAAAAGATGGGTGTTCCAGTCGTAGTGCATTTAATACCGCATTCAAAGCCGCTTTAGACGCACCGTAATGCGCGGCATTAGCTTGTGTGACAAAGGCAGCTTGACTAGAGATTCCAACAATACTCGCGTGTGGAGACAATTGGTTCATTAAAGCATGTAATAATAAATTAAACCCGATAATATTAACTTCATACGTTTCAGTCATTTCATCAGGTGTGTGTTGGTTGATTGATTTAAAATACCCTAAACCAGAACTATAAATAATGCCATCTATTTGCGTATCGATATATTGAGGTAATTGGCTAATTGCATGTTTGTCTTGCATATCACACAGAATCATTTGGACATTATGTTCATATGGTGAGAAGTCAATGTGTTTATATTTTTGTTTGCTTCTAGCAAGTAATGTAACATGCGCGCCCTTTTGAATAAGTTGTTTAGTGATTTCGAGACCTAAGCCACTTGTACCACCAGTTACCACATAGTGTTTACCTATCATAGACATTTCCTCTCTAACTTTGAATAATTTTATATTACCTTAAACTATTTAGTGTATAAAGTCTTCTAGTAATTGAGTTTAAATCTAATTGCATACACTAACTTTTTTTAAAAATCCCCCTAAGGATCACCTAAGCTAAAGCTTATGCGTAAAAAATGAAGATATAAATGATACAATGATACTATTTTGAAATTCGCAGTAGCTGACTGAACTGAAAAGGCGCTTAAATCAAGCTTTTTTCAGTCCTAGTCATCCTTGTGGGGGTGGGACGACGAATTGTAAAAAATTCTGTCCCACTCCCTTATATGTTACTATGGGTTTATAAATTAAAGAGTGAGGATGATGTTGTCAATGAAATTAGTTTTTTATGGTGCAGGTAATATGGCACAAGCAATTTTCAAAGGAATTATTAATTCTAAAAAATTGAAGTCACATGATATCTACTTAACGAATAAATCTAATGAAGAAGCTTTGAAAAATTTCGCTGAAGAATTAGGTGTTGAATATAGTTATGATGATGAAAAGTTACTCCAAGATGCCGATTATGTATTTTTAGGATCTAAACCTTATGATTTCGAAAAAGTAGCTCAACGTATTCAACCGTTTATTAATGAAAACAATCGCTTTATTTCTATCATGGCTGGTTTACCTATTAACTATATCCAAGAACAATTACACGTTGAAAATCCAATCGCTCGAATCATGCCTAATACGAATGCCCAAGTGGGCCATTCAGTGACAGGTATTAGTTTTTCTGGGAATTTCGGACCAAAATCAAAGGAAGAAGTTATTGATTTAGTTAACGCGTTTGGTTCGGTAATTGAAGTAAACGAAGACCATTTACACCAAGTAACAGCCATTACAGGAAGCGGTCCAGCTTTCTTATATCATGTTTTTGAACAGTATGTTAAAGCAGGAACAGATTTAGGGCTTGGAAAGGATCAAGTTGAAGAATCAATTAAAAATTTAATTATCGGTACAAGTAAAATGATTGAAAGATCAGATTTAAGTATGGAACAATTGCGTAAAAATATTACCTCTAAAGGTGGAACGACACAAGCAGGTTTAAATGCCCTATCACAACATGATATTGAGGCAATATTTAAAGATTGTTTAAATGCAGCAGTTCAACGTAGTGTTGAATTATCAAAAAATGAAGATAATTAAATTAATATATATATAAAAGACTGAGGCGTTACATTGCCCCAGTCTTTTATATGAAATAAAATTGCACCTAGTATTTTAAAAATATATTGTTTTAAATTTTGAATGTATCAAAATCCTTAACAAATTCAAAGTGAGGAACATTTTCATTAGCTTTTAATTGATGTCTAATAGTATCTATCTCATCATAATTATAACGATTACTCAAATGCGTAATTAAACTTCTCTTAACGTTAGCTTGCTTTATCAAACAAAATACATCTTCAATATGACTATGGTGATAGTTATTGGCCAATGTTTTTTCGCCTTCAATATAAGTAGCCTCATGAATCATTACATCAGAATCTCTTGCAATGCTTAACTCTGATTGACAAGGTTTCGTATCTCCAAAGATAGAGATGATTGGTCCAGGTTTAGCTGGTCCTTTGAAATCTTCAGAATTGTAAATTTGGCCTTCATGTTCAAAATTATCATAAGCCTTTACTTCTTGGTACTTAGGCCCAGGATATAAACCTATTGATTTGAGTGCTTCGACATCAATAGTCCCTGGCGTTGTTGGTGATTCAATGCGATAACCATAAGAAGGAATACCATGATTTAATAATTTGGCACTAACTGTAAAGCCTTTATGATGATATGTAAACTGATTATCAATTTCAATATATGTGATAGGATAATTTAGATGAGATTCGGATAGTCTTAAAGAAGTCTCAATATATTGTTGTAATCCTTTAGGGCCAATAACTGTTAATGGCTTATCTTCCCCACCTTGAAAAGAACGACTCGTTAATAAACCAGGTAATCCGAAAATGTGATCTCCGTGCATATGCGTTATAAAAATGTGGTCAACTTTTCCAAGTTTAATTGAATGATGTAAAATTTGATGTTGTGTGCCCTCTCCGACATCAAATAGCCATATACTATTCGAAAAAGGTTCAAGGTTTAAAGCAATTGCTTGCGTATTTCTCTCTTTAGTAGGTAACCCCGCACTTGTTCCGAAGAATGTAACTTCCATGCATATGCCTCCTTTTCTTTCATTATATTTTATCATATGTGATTTATTTTGCTATAAAAAGTCATAAAATAAATGCATGTGTTTCATTTTGAGTTATAATGATATTAAATTGTGCATCATTCCATAATTCAAGTGCCTTTGTAGAAACAATAAAATTAGGCAAATAAGTTTGAAGCGGTGCAAATATATTTTATAATAATACAATCATAGTATTAAAAGAATTGAGGTTTTGAACTTGAGTAAACATTCTAAACATATTCCTTGTTTAATTACTATTTTCGGTGCAACCGGAGATTTAAGTCATAGAAAGCTATTTCCATCATTATTTCACTTATTTCAACAAGATAATTTAGACGAACATATCGCTATCATAGGAATTGGACGTAGAGATTACACGAATGAAGTATTTCGTGAACAAGTTAAAAGTTCTATTCAAAAGCATGTTAAAGATACATCACAGATTGATGCGTTTATGGAACACGTATACTATTTTAAACATGACGTAAGTGATGAACAAAGCTACAATTCATTATTGAACTTCTCTAATGAATTAGATTCAAAATATCAATTAAAAGGTAATCGCTTATTTTACTTAGCAATGGCACCTCAATTCTTCGGTATTATTTCAGATTACTTAAAATCATCAGGTTTAACTGATACAAATGGATTTAAACGATTAGTCATAGAAAAACCATTTGGCAGTGATTTGAAATCAGCGGAGCAATTAAATAATCAATTAAGACGATCATTTAAAGAAGAAGAAATTTATAGAATAGACCATTACTTAGGTAAAGATATGGTGCAAAACATTGAAGTTTTACGTTTTTCAAATGCGATGTTTGAACCGTTATGGAACAACAAATATATTTCAAATATTCAAGTAACGTCTTCAGAGGTGCTCGGAGTTGAGGATCGTGGAGGTTATTATGAATCTAGTGGTGCATTGAAGGACATGGTTCAAAACCATATGTTACAAATGGTTGCACTTCTTGCGATGGAAGCGCCAATTAGTTTGAACAGTGAAGATATTCGTGCTGAAAAAGTTAAAGTATTGAAGTCACTTAGACAACTAGACCCACAAGAAGTAAAACAAAATTTCGTACGCGGTCAATACGATGAAGGATTTATTGATGGTCAAAAAGTCATCGCTTATCGAGATGAAGATCGTGTTGCTGAAGATTCAAACACACCTACATTTGTTTCAGGCCGATTAACTATTGATAATTTCCGTTGGGCAGGCGTACCATTCTATATTAGAACTGGAAAACGAATGAAGTCGAAATCGATTCAAGTTGTAGTTGAATTTAAAGAAGTGCCAATGAACCTGTATTATCAAACTGATAAATTATTAGACTCGAACTTATTAGTTATCAATATTCAACCTAATGAAGGCATATCTTTACATTTAAACGCGAAAAAGAATATTCAAGGTATTGATACTGAACCTGTACAATTATCTTATGCTATGAGTGCTCAAGATAAAATGAACACAGTAGACGCCTATGAAAATTTACTTTTTGACTGTTTAAAAGGTGATGCAACAAACTTTACACATTGGGAAGAATTAAAATCAACTTGGAAATTTGTGGATGTTATTCAAGATGAATGGACAATGAATGAACCTAATTTCCCTAACTATGCGTCTGGTACAAATGGCCCATTAGAAAGTGATTTATTGTTAAGTAGAGACGGTAATCACTGGTGGGATGATATTCAATAAATCATCAATTTATAACTATGACTATGCGTCTGGAGCAAAGATTATATTTTGAGATTTCTGAGCAAGTACACAGAGTTGAGAATGTACTTAAATTAGGCTTTTACTTGGTTCTCAGCAACTGTGCGCGCGAGAGTTACGGCATAAAGACATTTCTTTAATAAGCAAGTTGGGAGTGGATGAATGAATTTTTCTAGAATTCTGTCCACTCCCCTTTTCTATTCTTCTCAAAAAATTTTTTATATAGCACATGTTAAGATGTATATTTTCAAAAAATAAGGTAAAATAAAAGTTAATGATTGTATATTTATTGGAGTGAGAGTTTTGGACGTTATCAAGCAGATACAACAGGCAATTGTATTTATCGAAGATCGTTTGTTAGAGCCGTTTAGTTTGCAAGATTTGAGTGATTACGTTGGTCTTTCTCCTTACCATCTTGATCAATCATTTAAAATGATTGTTGGACAATCACCTGAACACTATGCGCATGCTAGAAAAATGACTGCAGCTGCTAAAGAAATGGTTCAAAGTTCTTCAAGGTTAGTAGATGTCGCAAAAAAGTATAACTACAATAGTTCTAATGATTTTGCGAATGACTTTAGTGATTTCCATGGCATTTCACCAATTCAAGCATCTACCAAAAAAGATGAATTAAAATTACAAGAACGTTTATATATAAAGTTAACAACGACTGAACGAGCGCCTTATCCATATAGACTAGATACTACAGAAGATATAGCATTAGTAGGTTATGTTCGTTATATTGAAGCAAACGATTTATCTAATCCTTATAAAGTTCCCGATTTTTTAGAAGATTTAATTCTTGATGGTAAAATTAAAGATTTGAAAAGGTATAATAATATAAGTCCATATGAGTTATTTGTAATTACTTGCCCATTAGATCGTGGTTTAGAATTATTCATAGGTGTTCCAAGTGATAGATACCCTTCTCATTTAGAAAGTAGAGTGTTGCCTGGTAGACATTATGCAAAATTTAATCTTCAAGGCGAAATCGATTATGCTGTAAATGAAGCTTGGTATTATATTGAATCCAGTCTACAACTCACTTTACCATATGAAAGAGATAGCTTATATGTAGAGATTTATCCTTTTGATATCTCATTTGAGGGCCCATTCACTAAAATTCAATTATGGTTGCCTATTGAACAAGAAACTTATGACATGTAAGTCATGCGATGATAAGTATTAATGAGTACTTTTTATCTACTTACATTTCTTAAATAATGAGAAATATAGTCTAATTAAAAAGACGGGAGTGGGACAGAATTCTTTTTGAATTCGTCGTCCCACCCCCGCAAGGATGACTAGAACTGAGAAAAGCTTGATTTAAGCGCCTTCTCAGTTCAGTCAGCTACTGCGAATTTGCTAAATAGCATTATGATATTATTTATGTCACAGCCTCGTCTTTATTAAATTAAATTTCTGCTACAAATGCTTCAAATGGTTTGAGTGCTGCTACGTCTAATTGACTCGTGTAATTGTGTAGTTTGATTGCTTCATCATCGATAGCAAAAGGTAATGTTAATGAACTTTGTTTATCAGTTAAATTACCTGCAACTACTACAGTTTTGCCATCTAATTGTCTTGTATATGCAAATACATTTTCATTATCAGCATCAATCAAATCAAATTGGCCATACGTATAGATATCATGAGATTTTTTTAATTGTATTAATTGTTTGTAGAAGTTAAGTACAGAGTCCGGATCTTCTAATTGCTGAGCAACATTGATTTTTTTATAATTCGGGTTAACTGGGAACCAAGGTTCACCTTCCGTGAATCCACCATTTGGACTATCATCCCATTGCATAGGTGTACGTGAGTTATCTCGATTTTCCATTCTATATTTATCTAGTAATTGATCAACATCTCCACCTTGCGCTTTGACAATTTGATATTCATTTCTAACAGCAACATCATTAAATGTTTCAATACTTTCGAAAGGATAATTTGTCATACCGATTTCTTGTCCTTGATAGATAAACGGTGTACCTTGTTGTAAGAAATAGACAACTGCATGACTTGTAGCGGATTCAAACCAGTAATCTTTATCGTTACCCCAAGTAGACACACGTCGAGGTTGATCATGGTTTTCTATGAAGAGTGCATTCCAACCAATTCCTTCTAGTCTCTTTTGCCAACGATTTAAAACCGTTTTATATGATTTAACATCAAATTGAGAATCACCAGTACTCCACAAGCCTAAATGTTCAAATTGGAAAATCATATTGAATTTCCCTTTATCTTCTCCTACCCAGTCTTCTGCATTATCTGGATTAACACCATTAGCTTCTCCAACAGTCATAATGTCATATTTACTAAGTGACGCATCTTTCATTTCTTGTAACCAATTCTGAATACCTGGTTGATTCATATCTACATCAAAGGCTGGAGCATATGTCTTTCCTTCTGGTACAGGTAAGTCGCCAGCTTCAAATGTTTTCTTAATATGGGTTATAGCATCGACACGGAAGCCGTCAATACCTTTTTCAAACCACCAGTTCATCATGTTAAATACTGCCTCACGTACATCTGGGTTATCCCAATTTAAGTCTGGTTGTTTTTTACTAAATAAATGGAAGTAATATTGGTTCGTTGTCTCATCAAATTGCCAAGTTGACCCATTAAAGATACTCTCCCAATTATTAGGTTCAGAACCATCCTCTTTAGGGTCTGCCCAAATGTACCAGTCTCTTTTTGGATTATCTTTACTAGATTTAGATTCAATAAACCATGGATGCTCATCAGATGTATGGTTAACGACTAAATCTAATATGAGTTTCATACCACGATCATGTACCCCTTTTAATAAGCGGTCAAAATCTTCCATTGTACCAAATTCATCCATAATATCTTGATAATCACTGATGTCATAACCATTATCATCGTTAGGCGATTTATACATTGGACTTAGCCAAATAACATCTATACCTAAGTCTTTGAGATAGTCTAATTTTTCGATTACACCTGGTAAATCACCAATACCATCATTATTACTATCATTAAAACTTCTTGGATAAACTTGATACGCTACTGCTTCTTTCCACCAATTTTTTGTCATAAGTATGCTCCTTTATCGTTTTGTAGTTGATACCCTCTCTACTATTTGAGTTGAAATCATTTTTGCAGTAAAAGAAATAGCTTTATTCCCTAATACATCAATGATTGTATTACCTGCTGTTAGGCCTAGTATATCTGGGTTAATATTTACACTTGTTTGTGATGGCGTTGCGTTTTCAGTGAGAAAAGATGTATTAAATGTAGCAGTTTGTATATCATCTGGAATGCGGATTTGATATTCATACAGCACATTCAATAATTGCATATTTAACATAGCATCAGACGTTATAATCACTGTAGGCTTATGACGAACATCAATACAATAGTGTTTTATACAATCACGCAAATCTTTGATAGACGCTATTACGGCGTAGTTAATAGGAATGTTAACGTCGTTACAGTATTGTTTAAATCCTTCTGTACGATCTTCTGTAACTGCATAATGTCCGGATTCTTGTAAAAATAACATTGACCGATGACCTAATTGATACAAATACTTTGCTAATTGATAAGCTGCATCGACATTATCATTATCGATGTGTATGACTTGATCATAGTTTAAAGATTTCCCAATGATAAGATAAGGCACATTAAACTCATGAAGTAGTCGTTCTACAGGATCATCTTGCAAAGAATACAAAAGAATAAAGCCATCTACACTTTTAGATTGAATCATTGTCTTTACTTCTTCGTATAGGTCAGCGCTTTTCTCTGATACAGTCATTCTAGTTGAATAGCCTCTTCGATTACATGCCTGATTGATACCGTTGAGAACATCGCTATTAAAGGGATTTTGACGTATTTCAAGTGCAGAACTTTTTTGTATTAATCCAATAGTCAATGTTTTATTTGTTATTAATGTTCTCGCCGCTTGATTAGGAATGTAACCTAATTTGGCCATAGCTGTTTTGACTTTAATAGTAGTCGAATCACTAATTTTCGGATTGTTTTGTATGACTCTTGATACTGTAGATGTAGCTACATTAGCCTCTTTTGCAACATCTTTAATTGTAACCGTCGTATATCACCTCACTAAGATTTCATAGTAAACGCTTTCAGATTCATCTATATTTTTATCGTATAGAATTCATTATTGTAAGTCAATCATTTTGTGCAATCGTTTGCACTAAATGCAAAAAAAGAGGAGTGAAACAGAAATAGTATTGTTTCAAAATATATTTCTGTCTCACTCCCAGCTTGCTTAGCTTGTCGCATTTCTTGATGAAATGCTGTTTTCAAGAGCCTCGAGTTGGTTTGAAAGAAGCTTGTTACAAGTTCATTTTTAATACAGTCAGCTACTTTGATTTTGCAAAATAGCATCAATATATTATTTAAGTCTTAGGCGCTTCTCTAAAGTATTAGTGATTATTCCTCAACCCATTGTGTATGGAAGATACCTTCTTTATCTTTACGTTCATACGTATGTGCCCCGAAGTAATCACGTTGCGCTTGAATTAAGTTTGCTGGTAAATCTTCAGAACGATAACTATCATAGTAGTTTACGCTGGCAGAGAATCCGGGTGTTGGTACACCGTTACGCACACCTGTTGCTACTACGTCTCTCAACGCATCTTGATATTCTGTGACAATACCTTTGAAATAAGGATCTAATAAAAGGTTTTGTAATTCTGAGTTATTATCATAAGCGTCTTTAATTTTTTGTAAGAATTGAGCACGAATAATACAACCTTCACGCCATATCATTGCTAAATCGCCCAGTTTTAAATTCCATTCATTTTCTTCGCTAGCTTTACGCATTTGCGCAAATCCTTGTGCGTATGAACAAATTTTACTCATGTATAAAGCTTTGCGGATTTTTTCTAAGAATGCTTCTTTATCACCAGTAAATTCTGCTTTAGGGCCATTTAATTCTTTAGAAGCATTTACACGTTCTTGTTTAATTGATGAAATGAATCGCGCAAATACAGATTCAGTAATAATTGTTAAAGGAATACCTAATTCTAAAGCATTGATAGAAGTCCATTTACCTGTACCTTTTTGACCTGCAGTATCTAAGATTTTTTCAACAAGTGCTTCATTGTCATCGTCTAATTTAGTAAAGATATCACCTGTGATTTCAATTAAATAACTTTCTAACTCACCGGCATTCCATTCTTTAAACGTTTTAGAGATGTCTTCATGTGACATGCCTAATAAATCTTTCATCATTGCATAACTTTCTGCGATAAGTTGCATATCTGCATATTCAATACCATTATGAACCATTTTAACATAGTGGCCTGCACCATTTGGTCCTATATATTCTACACATGATGCACCATCTTTAGCTTTTGCAGCTATGGCATCTAATATATCACTTACTTTATTGTAAGCTGCTTCTTGACCGCCTGGCATTAATGAAGGACCAGTAAGGGCACCTACTTCACCACCAGATACGCCCATACCGATAAAGTTAATACCACTTTCAGCTAAGGCTTTATTTCGACGGATTGTATCTTGATAATTAGTGTTACCACCATCAATTAAAATGTCATCATCATCTAATAATGGCAGTAAACTGTCAATTGTTGCATCTGTTGCAGGACCAGCTTTGACCATTAATAAAATTTTACGTGGTTTTTCTAATGAATTCACAAATTCTTCCAAAGAATATGTTGGGTGGATTTGTTTACCTTTAGATTCATTCACCATCTCATCTGTTTTTTCACTTGAACGGTTGAATACAGATACGCTATACCCACGTGATTCGATATTCCAAGCCAGGTTTTTTCCCATTACAGCTAAACCTACTACACCTATTTGTTGAGTCATATTACTTACCTCTCTCATTCAATTTTTCAATAGTATTGTATCATAAAACTAGAATGTACTTCACTAAACTAAATTACGATTTAGCTACTAATTCAATAATTTTGACAATTTGTGTTGCTAAGTCGTTGAGAGACTTAATTGAAATGCGTTCTGATGTAGTGTGAATGTGTTCATAGCCAACACCTAAAATGACTGTAGGGATTTCAAATGTATTAATAATACTACCATCAGAGCCACCTCCAGCAATAACAGTATCACCAGTTAATCCTAATTTTTTCGCACTATTTATAGCATATTGCGTAACTTTATCTTCATCATTTAATTTAAAGCCAGGATAGCTTTTCTCAATTATTACTTTGGCTTCTCCACCAAATTCTTGTGCAGTTGACTCAAATATTTCTTTCATATGTGCTACTTGTTGCTCAATACTTTGATCATTATGAGAACGTGCTTCAGCTTCTAGCACGACTTCATCTGCAACAATATTAGTTGCAGAACCACCGTGAAATTTACCTATATTTGCAGTTGTATATTGATCAATTTGACCTAATTTCATACGACTTATTGCTTTTGCGGCAATATTAATTGCACTAATCCCTTCTGAAGGCGTACTAGCATGAGCAGTTTTCCCTAAAATAGTCGAATTGATGATCATTTGAGTTGGTGCACCTACGACTGTTGTACCAACAGGTTGACTAGCATCGACAGCATAACCAAATTCAGCGTCTATGAGTGATTTATCTAATTCTTTTGCACCTTTAAGACCTGACTCTTCACCAACAGTAATTATGAATTGAATTTGACCATGTGGTATTTTATTGTCATTAAGATACTGTATTGTCTCAATAATTGCTGCTAATCCTGCTTTGTCATCCGCACCTAAGATGGTTGTTCCATCTGAGTATATATAGCCATCATCATTAATTTGAGGTTGAATATTTAAACCTGGCACTACGGTATCCATATGGCTCGTGAAATAAATTTTAGCTACGTCTTGGTTATCACTTGTTGCGGGCAATGTACAAATAAGGTTATTTGCACCTAACCATGACTTTTCTGAAGCTCTGTCTTCAGCAACATGTAAACCTAATGCTTCAAATTTCTTTTTTAGAATGGGTTGGATGACTTCCTCATGACCTGTTTCAGAATTTATTTTCACTAATTCTAGAAATGTTTCAAGTAATCGTTGACTGTTTATCATTGTGATAAAACCCCTTTCTTATTTAATTTCTATTTTAACTAACTTTCTACAATATCAAAAATAAATTGATTGCCATTTGTATTAAAATCATTTATGGTTAATTTATATATTTGGTAAAGTACATGTTATTAAGTACTTTAATAAGGAGCGTCAAATAGTGAATAATAAAGTACTAAGAATTATAATTATTGTAATGTTAGTCGCTATTATAGCAGCATTACTACTCACAAGTTTAGTGCCATTGATGCATTAATCTTTAAAGAAAAGAGGGTAAGACGAACATCTCGTCTTACCCTCTTTTCTATTCAATAACTTATTATAATTCATTATGCAGTCTTAATGAACCAAATTGAGATTTAATATTTAGATATTCTTCTAACTCATTTAATATTTGCATCATACTTGAACGTGATTTTAAAGATTGATGAGATTTAGGAAGTGGTAATTCATCTAATGACAAACGGATTTCATATAATGAATGTATACGGAGTGCAGTATAGTCGTTACTATTTACATTATTACCAATTTCTGTCATTAAATGTGATACATCTGCCAATAGAGGATCGTCGACAGTAACTTGATTTAATAAAGGTTTAATTCTACGAAGTAATTCAAGTTGTTCTTGTCTCATATCAAAGTAGTGATAATAAGAGTTTTCATTTCGAATAAAATGATTTTTAACATCTCTAAATGCAATAGATTTCGCTTTACGAATATCCAATTGAAGTTTCTCGAAAGATAATGACAAATCATTACTATAATCCGAGCAAGCTTCACTGTATGCCATAAATATGTCTTTAAATCCTTTTTCAATTTCTTTCTTGAAAGAAACGAGTGTTTTATCTAAACTCGGCATAATTAAATTCATAATGAATGCAATTCCTAGCCCAATAGTTAATAAGAGTAGTTCGTTGATGATTAAATGTAAATTAATCGTTGTTGCATTAAAAACATGTAATAATATAACGCAACTCGTTACAACACCCTCTTGAACCTTGAGCATGACAGTTATAGGAATAAATAATAAAACAATTAATCCTAGAACAAGTGCACTCTGGCCTAATAGGCTAAATACAAGTGAACCGAATAGTAGAATTAAAATACAAGATACAAATCGTGATACGATAGCTTGTACTGAATGAACTTTTGTATGTTTGATACACAATACAATGAGGATAGCACTTGATGCATAATTATCAAGTCCTATCCATTTGGCTAAAATGACACCTAGCGTTATACCTACCGCAGTTTTAAGTGTTCTAAATCCAATCTTATACGGATTTAACTTTAGCATCGGTAAATCCTCTTATCTCTCGTCGCAATACTTATCAAATAGGCTTTGTAATTGATTAATAACATCCATTACATCATGGCCTTCTATTTGATGACGTTCGATCATTTCGGTAATTTTACCATCTTTAATTAGAGCAAAAGATGGGCTTGAAGGTGCATATCCTTCAAAGTAATCTCTAGCCTGTTGCGTAGCTTCTTTATCTTGACCAGCAAATACAGTAACTAATCGATCTGGTAACTTATCATAATGTAATGCATGTGATGCTGCTGGACGCGCAATTCCACCTGCACACCCACATACAGAATTAACCATTACTAATGATGTACCATTTTGTTGTAATACTTTATCAACGTCTTCTGCTGATGTTAATTGCTCGTATCCTGCACTTTCAATTTCGTTACGAGCTTGTTCAACCACACCATTCATATATAAATCAAAATTTAAATCCATTTTGAATCACCTTTCAATCTTTTATTTATTCAATGTTATTCTACTAATTTAAACGATAGAGTTCAAATAGGTTGTCCAAGGCTATGCCATCTTATTAAATACTAATAAATACTTGTATTTTCAACTGTAAATTGCTCAATTCGTTGTTTTACTTGCGACATGAAGCGACCTGTTTGGACACCATCTAATATACGGTGATCAATCGAAATACATAAATTAACCATGCTTCTAATTGCTATCATGTCATCAATCACGACAGGTTTTTTTACAATTGATTCTACTTGTAATATTGCAGCTTGTGGATGATTAATAATACCCATTGACGAAACAGAACCGAATGTACCAGTATTATTAACCGTAAACGTTCCACCTGACATGTCCTCTTGAGTTAATTGTTTATTTCTAGCTTTTCGTGCTAATTCATTGATTTCTCTAGCAATGCCTTTAATAGATTTCTCATCAGCATGTTTGATAACTGGAACATATAATTTATCTTCATCTGCAACTGCAATCGAAATATTAATGTCTTTATGAAGGATAATTTCCTCACCGTCCCAACTACTATTTAAGAGTGGGTTTGATTTGAGCGCTTCTGCAACTGCTTTTACAAAGAATGCAAAGAAGGTTAAATTATATCCTTCATTCTCTTTGAATGTGTTTTTATGAAGGTTTCTCGTTTTAACCAAGTTAGTTGCATCAACTTCAACCATCATCCATCCATGTGGAATTTCAGTAACACTTGTTACCATGTTTTGGGCAATTGCTTTTCGTACGCCTTTTACTGGAATAGACTGACCTGATTGCGTATGATTTGAATCAGTGCTGGCCACTTGATTTTCAAAAGATGGCTCTGTTTTGTTATTAAGTTTAGAAATTTGATTCTCAGAATCCACATAAGATTCAATATCTTTTTTAGTTACTCTTCCTTCGAAACCTGTGCCACGTACACGTGATAAATCAACATTATTTTCAGAAGCAATTTTAAATACGACAGGAGAATAGCGACCATTATTTAGTGGTGTTGATGCTGATTCTGTACTTGATTGTTCATTTTGACGAACATTCTGATCAGTGGGAACACTTGAGTCTGATTTTGACGTTTTATCAGTTAAGGCATCCGTATTATTTGTATTTACAGTTGTTTCATTCTTATTATCATCTGTTCCTTGTTTATGATTATGCGTGTTCGTTGATTGATTTGACTCAGAAGATTCAATTTTACATATAACATGATCTATTTGAACTGTTTCCCCTTCAGAAACTAAGATTTCAGTAATAGTACCTGAAACCGTTGAAGGTACCTCTGCGGTTACTTTATCAGTAACGACTTCACATAAGGGTTCATATTCGTCTACATAGTCTCCTACAGAAATAAGCCATTGCTCGATTGTACCTTCATGAACACTTTCGCCTAGTTTAGGCATTTTAACATCCATAATTTTGCCTCCTTAAAATTGTGCAAGCTCTCTCATTTTTTCTAAAATTTTATCAGGATTCATCATAACTTCATTTTCTAAATTCGGAGAAAATGGCATTGAAGGTACATCTGGTCCAGCTAACCTCATAATCGGTGCATCAAGTTCAAATAAACAGTTTTCAGCAATAATTGCTGAAACTTCTGACATGATACTACCTTCAAGATTATCTTCAGTTACGAGTAAAATCTTGCCATTGATTTTGGCGCGTTCAATAATTGTCTCTTTATCTAAAGGGTAAACTGTTCTTAAATCGACAATTTCTACACTGATACCATCGGCGGCTAAAATATCAGCAGCTTGCATACAATAATTTACACATAATCCATATGTAAATACTGTAATATCGTTGCCTTCTCGTTTAACATCAGCTTTTCCAAGAGGAACAGTATAATATTCCTCTGGTACTTCTTCTTTTAAGAAACGATAGGCCTTTTTATGTTCAAAAAATAATACTGGATCATTAGATTCAATAGAAGATAATAATAACCCTTTAGCATCATAAGGTGATGATGGAATGACGATTGTAAGTCCAGGTGTAGAAGCGAAAATACTTTCGATACTTTGAGAATGGTATAAACCACCATGAACACCACCACCAAAAGGTGCTCTTATTGTAATCGGGCATTGCCAGTCATTATTTGAACGATAACGCATTTTTGCTGCTTCACTTATAATTTGATTAACTGCTGGTAAGATAAAATCTGCAAATTGAATTTCTGCAATTGGTCGTTTGCCAATCATTGCAGCGCCAATAGCAGTACCAACGATATTAGATTCGGCTAACGGGGTATCAATTACTCTTTCAACACCGTATTTTTTTTGTAAACCACGTGTAGCGCCAAATACGCCACCTTTTTTCCCAACATCTTCACCAAGTATAAATACATTGTTATCTTGTTCCATGGCTAAATCTTGTGCTTGTTGTATCGCTTCAATATACGTCATTTTACTCATTGCCAATACCTCCTTCTGGATCATACACAAATTGATATGTTTCATCTACAGATGGATATGGCGCTTGTTCTGCGTCTTTTGTGGCTTTGGTAATAATTTCTTTATGTGCTTGCTCTAACTGATCTAACCATGCTTGATCGATGATACCTTGTTCGAGTAAATAATCTTTAAATTTAAGATTGCAATCATACGTTTTTAAAGCTTCTCGTTCTTCTTTAGTACGATATGTATCATCATCATCTGATGAATGTGGTGTCATACGATTTGTAACGGCCTCAATTAAGGTAGCACCTTCACCATTTAATGCACGCGTTCTAGCTTCTTTCATCGCTTTATACATAGCAATAGGATCGTTACCATCTACAGTTTCACCGTGGATACCATAGCCTAAAGCTCTATCAGAAAGTTTTTCGGCGGCATATTGTAGTGAATTTGGAACTGATATCGCGTATTTATTATTAATAATGACGCAAACAAATGGTAGTTTGTGTACACCTGCAAAGTTTAAGCCTTCGTGAAAATCTCCTTGATTTGAACTTCCTTCACCTACTGTGGCTGTAGCGATATTAGGTTTTTTATCCATTTTCAATGCTAAAGCAGCACCTACTGAATGCGGTATTTGAGTTGCAACAGGAGAACTTTGAGATAATATACCTTTTTCACGATGACTGAAGTGAGATGGCATCTGCTTGCCACCAGAATTAATATCATCCTTTTTACCGAATGAAGCTAGCATTGTATCATAAGGAGAAATACCCATATAAGTTACAAATGCTAAATCTCTATAATATGGAGATGAAATATCTCCTTCTTTCATAGCATAAGCCATTCCTATTTGAGTGGCTTCCTGTCCTTGTCCACTTACGACAAAGGGAATTTTACCCGCACGGTTTAGTAACCATAATCGTTCATCTACTTTTCTGCCTAAATCCATCCATTTATAGATTTCTTTGAGGTCATCTTCTGAAAGTCCGACAGATTTATAATCAATCATTTTAAATATTCCTCCTATTAAACATGTATCGCTCTATTTTCTACTTTCAATCCCAATTCCATTAATACTTCAGATATTGAAGGATGTGCGTGTGTTGTCAGACCTAATTCAATTGCTGAGCCATTCATAAATTGTAATAATGACGCTTCATTGATTAATTCAGTAACCTGTGGTCCTATCATGCTAATACCGATAATTTCATTTGTTTCTTGATCAATAACCATTTCGCAAAAGCCTTTATCCTTAGCATTAGTCTCTATCACAGCTTTACCTATTGCATTAAACCCTACTTTAAATGATTTAGATTTAATATTTTGCGCTTTAGCAGACTCCTTATTATAACCAATGGAAGCAACTTCAGGATGTGTATATATACATTTAGGCATTTTGTTATAGTTTAAAGGTAAGCTAGATCCATTAAACATATGTTCGACAGCTAAAATGCCTTCTTTTGAAGACACATGAGCTAATTGTAATTTGCCTATACAATCACCAGCAGCATAGATATGTTTATCTTCTGTTTGTAAGCATTCATTAACTAAAATGTTACCTAATTGATCTGTTTGAATTTTAGTATTATTTAACCCAATATCATTGGTATTAGGAGTACGTCCAATCGCTACTAAAACTTTGTCTAATTCTAATGTTTTTTCCTCATTGACTTGAATGGTTACGGAATTAGTATTAACGGTTACTGATGTATCACTCAAAGCACAATTTTCATAAAATGCAACGCCTCTTTCGCTAAGAGCGGTTTTAAGATATTTTGCAATTTGAGCACTTTCAGCAGGTAGAATTCGTTCGCCAGCCTCAATTACACTAACCTCTACACCTAAGTCTATTAATAAAGAAGCAAATTCAAGTCCAATCACACCACCGCCTATGATTGCTATCTTTGAGGGTAAATCAGTGAGTTCAAGCATGTCACTGCTAGATAATACGGTTTCATGATTGAAAGGTAAAAATGGTAATTGTGTTGGGTATGATCCTGTAGCAATTAAGACATATTGATTAGGTAAAAGATCAGATTCACCATCTTCGTATTCAACTGAGATTGTACCACTTTGTGGTGAAAAAATAGATGTACCCATTATTCTTCCAGTACCATTAAAAACATCAATGTGATTTTTTTGCATTAAACTATCTATACCTTGGTGCATTTGGCTAACAATATTGTCTTTACGTTCCATCATTGTTTTTAAGTCAAATGAAAAATGATCTATATTCACCCCAAAGTCTGCGGATTCTTTCACCGTTCTTAATACTTCAGCAGATTTTAATAATGCTTTTGTAGGGATACACCCTTTATGTAAACAAGTTCCACCTAATAATGATTTCTCTACAATAGCTACCTTTTTACCCAGTTGAGATGCTCGTATGGCCGCCACATATCCAGCGGTTCCTCCACCTAAAACGACTAGGTCATATTGCTTTTCACTCATTTTTTTACTCCTAACGCATTTACAATTTATTTATCAATAGTATGATGCAATAATGCTCAATATAAATAGATTTTAAATGTCTAATGTCATTTATAACGCAATGAGCATAGCTCATAAAAATCAATTTATTTAAATTAGTGATTTATTATACATTTTACATCAAAATTTAATAGTAATAAAACTAATGAATTACATAAGAGGTTGGGACAAAATATAAGTCTCAGCCTAATTTATTATTTTAGCAGTAGCCGACTCGTTTGAAAACGCGCTAAAATCAAGTTTTTTCAAACCTAGACATTCTTACCTATGCGTTGCCAAGCAAAGAGAATTTTATCAAAAATTTCTACAAGCTAAGCATGCTGGGGCGGGACAACGATTAACTTTAATTGCTGTACCGTACCCTATTTTTTTCTTTGGTTTTGACTAATCATTTCTTTTGCATTTTCTCTAGTTAATTCCGTTACACTTGCACCAGAAATCATGCGTGCGATTTCATCAATTTTGTCATCATCTTTTAATTCTTTAACTTGAGTTGTTGTACGGTCATCATTGGAAGCTTTGCTTATTAATAAATGATGATCGCTCATTGATGCGACTTGTGGTAAGTGAGAGATACAAATAACTTGGATATATTCTGCGATATCTCTCATTTTTTCAGCCATTTTTTGGGCAGCTTGACCAGACACGCCCGAATCAACCTCATCAAATAGAATTGCTGTTTGTCCTCGTGATTGTACAAATATACTTTTTAAAGCGAGCATAATACGAGATAGTTCACCACCAGAGGCGATTTTATTTAAACTCTTAAGTGGTTCTCCTTTATTTGGACTAATTAGGAACTCAACGAATTCTATACCATCAATCGTTGGCTTTTCTAATAATTGGAAAGAAATTTCTAAATTAGCATCTTTCATTTGTAAATTTTGAATTTCGGAAACGATATGGTCTCTTAATGTGCGTGCTACGGTACGACGCGCCTTAGATAATAACTTGCCTTGAGACATGACTTCTTCATATAATCGATTAATTTCCTCACGTAATTGAGATGTACTTTCCTCATAATTTTCAATTTTAGCAATTTCATTTTGGAGCTTGTCTTTGTAAGTCATTAATTCATTAATATCTTTGCCATATTTTCTTTTGAGATTATTTAATAAATTCATTCGGGATTCTAATTCATTGAGCATTTGTTCATCAAATTCGTTGTTCGACATTTCATCATATATCTCGTGTTTAGCATCCTCAAGCGTATAATAAAATTGGTCGATATCCTCTTTAAGTTTACTATATTTATCCGGCAGAGTTTCATCAATGTATTGTAAATGATTACTTAATTCGTAAAGTCTATCTGTAATCGCGTGTTCATCGGTTAAAGTAACATGGGCATTATTGAGCGCTAAGCTTAGCTTCTCAGAATTTTGAATTCTACGAATATCAACTTCTAATTGTTCAATTTCGCCTTCTTTTAAAGAAGCTTCTTCTAGTTCTTCATATTGAAATTTCATTAAATCTAAACGTTGAAGTAACGCTTGATCTGCAGACTCTAGATCTTCTAATTCCTTTGTTTTACTTTTATATTGGTTAAACACGTTTTGATATTGTTCTTTTGTAGTTGAATATTTATCCTCTGCATAGTCATCTAATAATTTTAAATGGTACTTTTGTTTAAGAAGTGTTTGAGTTTCATGTTGACCATGAATATCTAATAACTCTTGCATGACTTTACGTAAATCTTGAAGTGTTACGATTTGATTGTTTAATCTACAAATACTCTTACCAGTACTAAAAATTTCTCTTTTTACTAATAAAAAGTCTTCATCAATATCTATATCTAGGTCCTGAAGGATATGAATAACATCTTTACTTTCGTCTATGTCAAAGATACCCTCAATAATTGCCTTTTTTTCACCATGTCTAACATAGTCTGATGAAGCACGCACTCCAATTAACTGGCCAATAGCATCTATGATGATTGACTTACCTGAACCAGTTTCACCACTCAGTACTGTAAGGCCATCTAAAAAATGAATTTCTAATTCATCAATAATTGCAAATTGTTTTATTGATAAGGTTTGTAACATGAATTCATCGCATCCTTATAATAAATTGAAAATTCTAGTTTTAATTGTATTACTTGCTTCTTCATCTTTACAAATTAAAAGACAAGTGTCATCTCCACAAATAGTACCGAGCACTTCGTCCCAATCGATTTGGTCTAGTATAGCACCTATAGATTGAGCGTTACCTGGTAATGTTTTTAAGACTAATAAATTTCCAGTTCCTTCAATGTTAACAAATGAGTCCATAAGATAACGTCCCAATTTTTCAAGTGGATGATATTTTCGATCATTCGGCAAGCTATAAACATATTGACCTGTTGGTGCGGGTACTTTGATTAATTGTAATTCTTTAATATCACGAGATACGGTTGCTTGAGTCACATTAAGGTCGTATTCATTTAGACGTTTGACGAGTTCGTCTTGCGTTTCTATCTTTTCGCTTGAGATAATTTCTCTTATTTTTATGTGTCTCACTGATTTTTTTGCCATTATGAACACTCCTAGTTTTGAATAATTATACAATGATTTTAACACAACATAATTTTTACTACTACTATTGCTATTATGCATAAGTAACTGATAACTCAATAATCGTAAATTGTTTAAATTAATGACATAGCGCTATTATTGAATGATTTTGTTTGAAAAAATGTATATATTTATAAATAATTATGTAAATTTTTAATAATAATGATCACGAGCACCTAGTCATTAAAATAAAGTATTAAAACACCCTTCAAAGCTGCTGTTTAAAACAATAACTTTAAAGGGTTCTTATTCGTTCAACTTAATGATCACGAGTGTAAAATAAATCAACGACATCTAGTAAAGGCTTAATATCGTATTGCTCAGAGAGCTTTTCAATTGATTCAGTGGCAGCATTTTTATGAAAATCAAGTTTATCTTCTGCACCTTGTTTTCCTAATAATGAAACATAAGTGCTTTTGTGATTTTCAATATCACTACCTACTTTTTTACCTAACTTAGATTCATCACCATACACATCTAGTAAATCATCTTTAATCTGGAACATTAGACCTAGATGATCGCTAAATGATTCAAGTAATTGTGACGTCGATTGATCGACTTTTGCAATATCGGCAGCACTTAATATCGCAAATTTTAATAATGCACCTGTTTTAGCTTTATGTATTTGTTCAAGGGTTTCCAAATCAACAGGTTTATCCTCACTTTGCATGTCTAGTGTTTGGCCACCCACCATACCTAAGTGACCGCTATTGTGAGCTAATCGTGAAAGCACCTTTACTTTAACCTCTGGTTCTAATAAATCATCGTCAGCAACGATTTCAAAAGCCTTCGTTAAAAGTGCGTCTCCAGCTAAAATAGCTTTCCATTCACCATAAACTTTATGATTTGTTAATTTTCCACGACGATAATCATCATTATCCATAGGAGGTAAATCATCATGTATTAAAGAATATGTGTGAATCATTTCCAATGCTAAAGCCGTTTGTTTACCTTTGGTATAATCTTGATTTAATACATCCAACGTTAAGAAAACAAGTAGTGGTCTTATTCTTTTACCACCTGCATTAAGTGAATACTGCATACTTTCTTCAAGATTGGTATTTAATGGTGAAGGTTTAATTACACCGTCAAGAGCGCTATTAATTTGTTCAATTAACTCATTCATTGACATCTTTGTCATTATCTTCATCCTCTGCTTCATCTTTAATAAGTTGATTAACTTTATTTTCTGCATCTTTCAGCGTTGCATCACATGTGGCTGAAAGTTTCATACCTCGCTGATATAACTCTAGTGATTCTTCAAGAGATACAGTTTCATTATCTAACTTTTGAACGATTTTTTCCAATTCTTGCATCATTTCTTCAAAACTTTGTTGATCTTTACTCATGTTCACACCTAACCTTTTTAACAATAGCATCAACGCTACCATCTTTCATTGATAATGTAATTTCATCATTTTCATTTAAGTCTTGTGTACTTGTAACCACTTGGTCGTTCTTATTAATAATAGTATAGCCTCTTAGCATTGTATTAGTCGGACTTAAGTTATTTAATAGTTCAATTTTATTTTTGAGCTCTAATTGATTATTTTGAATACTTTTCTTGGTTAAGTTTGTTAATCGACTATTAATGTTCATTAAGTGTTTATTATTTTGCGTAATGGATTGCTTCAAAGCTTTTAAATTAAAATTTTGACGAAGTACTTTAATTTGATACTTTTTACTTTCAATTTTAGATGATATTAATTGAGATAATTGCTTTTCTAAATCATCTTTTCGTTGAATTTGTTGATCATATAATAATGAAGGTTGTTTAAATTTATAATACGATGATAAATGGTCGAGCTGTTTATGTTGTTTTTCAAGATATTGTTTTATATATCTTGAAAGCGAAAATTGATGTTGTTTAATTTGTTGCATCAATTCGTACTGATCGGGTGTAGCGATGACCGCAGCTTGAGTAGGTGTTGCTGCCCTTACATCAGCGACAAAATCACTCAAAGTAAAATCAGTTTCATGTCCGACAGCTGAAATAATAGGTGTTTGACATTCAAAGATTGCTTTCACAACATCCTCTTCGTTAAAGTTCCATAAGTCTTCTATAGAACCACCACCACGACCAACTATAATGGTATCGACGCCAAGCGCGTCAGCGTGTTTTATTTTTTCGATAATATCTTCTTTTGCTTGAGTTCCTTGCACCAAAGTACTTAATTGAATTTTT
Source organism: Staphylococcus sp. GDY8P47P (assembly GCF_016892225.1). Taxonomy (NCBI): domain Bacteria; kingdom Bacillati; phylum Bacillota; class Bacilli; order Caryophanales; family Staphylococcaceae; genus Staphylococcus; species Staphylococcus sp. GDY8P47P. The sequence goes on from NZ_JAFENV010000014.1 coordinate 63,965, forward strand.
TCAACTAAAGGATATCTGCTATTGATTGTAGACACAATATCTCTAATTGCTGCACCGGTACTTGCAGTTAAGATCGTAATTTTTTTAGGGAATCGGGGAATAGGCTTTTTATATTCATTACTAAAATAGCCTTCTTTTTTTAATTTTATCTTTAATTGTTCTAACTTTTGATACAAGTTCCCTATACCATCTAATTCCATCTTATTTACATAAATTTGATAGTTTCCACGTCGCTCATATACAGAAACACGTGCTTCTAAGAGAACTTCGTCACCTTCTTTAGGATCAAAAGTAAGTTTGCTAGCATTGCCTTTAAACATCATTGCACTAATGACGCTATCTTTATCTTTAACATTGAAATAAAGGTGTCCGCTAGAATGCCTTTTAAAGTTAGATAGTTCGCCTTTAAGCAAAATAGACTGTAAATGTGGGTCTTGGTCAAATTTGTATTTAATATATTTTGTTAATGTTGTTACACTTAAGTATTCAGACATAGTCATCACTCAAATTAATTATTTTATGTTACTTAGCACACCGTTAATAAATTTATAATGTTCATCGTCACTAAACTGTTTTGCCAATTCTACAGCTTCATTGATGATTACTTTCGGTGGTGTATCACTGTGTAATAATTCAAATGTAGCCATACGTAGTATAATACGGTCTGTTTTTAGCAAACGTTGAAGTGACCAATCTTTAAGATATGGTTTGATCGTATCATCTAAAACTGGTTCATGATCTTTTACACCAGTCACTAACCAGTGTATAAATTCAAAGTCTAAATCTGGCTCATCATCTTTAATAAAATTGATTGCTTCATTGATAGTTAATTCTGTATCTTTCATTTCTAACTGAAACAAAGTTTGAAATGATTGCTTTCTTGATTCTTTTCGACTCATAAATAACTCCTTGTTAATGTAATCTTTATATTATTCGACAGTGATATGCATGATATGAACGTTAATTTCTTTAGGCTCAATTGCAGTCATTGTTTTAATTGAGTTGAAAATGGATGTTTGAATTTTGCTCGCAAACTTAGAAATATTTATACCATGTTTAATAGAGCAATATACATCGATTTGAATGCCATCTTCTTTAACATCAATTTTTAAATTTCTATTGAGATTTTTTCGACTCATTTTCTCAATATTACTATTTTTTAATTCTGCAAAATGTCCGGTAACACCGTTTACCTCTGATACTGCAATACTTGCAACTACAGAGATAACTTCTGGTGCAATTTCAATTTTACCTAAATTTGAATTTGAATAATCTGCCACTTTAACCATTTAGACTACCTCCTACTCATTATCATTCATAATATTATATTGCTCTAAGAAATTTGTATTAAATGATCCACTTCTAAAAATATCATTATTCATTAATTTCAAGTGGAACGGAATTGTTGTGTCGATTCCTAAAATTAAATACTCGCTTAATGCTCTGATTCCAGTCATAATCGCTTCTTCACGAGTAGGTTCATGTACAATTAACTTAGCAACCATAGAATCGTAATATGGAGGGATTGTATAATTCGTATAGCAAGCTGATTCGATTCTCACACCATAACCTCCAGGCGCAAGGTATTGGGTAATTTTACCAGGAGAAGGCATGAAATTCTTATATGGATTTTCAGCATTTATACGATATTCAATCGCATGCCCATTAATCGTAATATCATCTTGCGTATATGGTAATGTTTCACCCATCGCAACTTTTAATTGCAATTTAACTAAGTCTATTCCCGTAACCATTTCAGTAACCGGATGTTCAACTTGGATACGCGTGTTCATTTCCATAAAGTAAAATTGATTGTCATTTAAGTCATAAATAAATTCAATTGTACCTGCGTTCTCATAATTTACTGCTTTAGCAGCTCTAATTGCAGCATTTCCCATTTCTTCACGTTGTTCATTCGTTAATATAGGTGATGGTGATTCTTCAACTAACTTTTGCATACGTCTCTGAATCGTGCAATCCCTTTCTCCGAGATGAATTACATTTCCGTATTGGTCACCAATGATTTGAATTTCTATATGGCAGAAGTTCTCGATAAATTTTTCAAGATAAAGTCCCCCATTACCGAAAGCAGTTTCTGCCTCTTGTCGGGTCATTCGATAGCCATTTTCAAGTTCTTTCTCTGTTCTGGCTACTCGAATCCCTTTACCGCCACCGCCTGCTGTCGCTTTAATAATTACAGGATAGCCGATTTCTTCAGCGATTTGTTTAGCATCCTCTATAGATGTGACAAGACCATCGCTTCCTGGTACAACTGGTACATTGGCAGCAATCATTTCAGCTTTTGCAACGTCTTTAATACCCATTTTTTGAATAGATTCATAGCTAGGACCAATGAATTTCAATTGGCAAGCTTCGCATAGTTCCGCAAAGTCACCGTTCTCAGCTAAAAAGCCATAACCCGGATGAATGCCATCACACCCTGTTGATGTTGCTATAGATAAGATATTAGGAATATTTAAATATGAATCTTTAGACTGAGTAGGACCAACGCAATATGCTTCATCAGCAATTTGAGTATGTAATGCGTCTTTATCTCCCTCAGAATAAATAGCAACGGTTTGTATGCCTAAATCATGGCAAGCTCTGATAATTCTAACTGCAATTTCTCCACGATTAGCGATTAAGATTTTTTTCATTATTTCACCTTAAATAACGGTTGGCCATACTCTACCATTTGTCCGTCTTCTACTAATATTTCAACGATTTCTCCAGAAACTTCTGCTTGAATTTCATTAAATAATTTCATTGCTTCTAAAATACATACAGTTGATTCATTTGTAACTTTATCACCAACTTGAACATAAGCATCTTCCTCAGGTGATGGAGATTTATAAAATGTACCAACCATTGGTGCATTAATTGTTTGATATGATGATTCATCATCTTGACTTTTATTTTCTTCAACAGGTGCTTCTGACACACTTTGATTTGGTGTTGACATTGTTGGTGCAGCAGGTGCTAAAGGTGCTTGTTGTGTATATTGTGGTGTAATTATTTCAGTTTCTTTTTGTTTTTTTAGATTAACTACACTACCTTTATTATCTTCAATATTAATTTCAGTTAAACTTGATTGATCAAGAATTTCGATTAATTCTTTTATTTCTTTAAAATTCATAAGTTACTGACTCCTCGACTTAGTTTTCATCTACCAATCTATTTTACTTGACTCAACTTGCCAATTCAAGCATGTGTCATTTTATGGCAAATAGTTGGGAGTGGGACAGAATTCTTTTTGAATTCGTCGTCACACCCCCGCAAGGGTGACTAGAACTGAGAAAAGCTTGAATTAAGCGCCTTCTCAGTTCAGTCAGCTACTGCGAATTTGCAAAATAGCTCCATTATATTATTTATGTCCCAGCCTCCTGATATTTTATAATTTTTTGTTTGCATGATTTGAGTATTAAAAAAAGTCTTTCTAATTGGTAATCAGAAAGACTCTAGTTATCGTTCATAATAAATTAGGCTCTTGAAATATAGCTTCCATCACCAGTATTAATTACTAATACATCACCTTCATTAACAAATAAAGGTACATTTAATGTATAACCAGTTTCAACTGTAGCTGATTTAGTTGCACCAGTAGCAGTATCACCTTTAATACCAGGTTCAGTTTCAGTAACTTCTAATTCAACTGTCTTAGGCAATTCAACACCGATTGTTTCACCTTCATATGATTGAATTTGAACTTCCATGTTTGCTTTTAAGAATTTTAATTCATCTTTTAAATAATCTGCTGATAATTCAGTTTGATCAAACGTTTCATTATCCATGAACACATGATTATCACCATCTGCATATAAATATTGCATACGACGATTTTCAATCATTGCTTGTTCAACTTTTTCTCCAGCTCTAAATGTTTTTTCTTGGATTGCACCTGTTCTTAAATTACGTAATTTAGAACGAACAAAGGCAGAACCTTTACCTGGTTTTACATGTTGGAAATCAATAACTTTCCAAATGCCATTATCTACAGAAATTGTTAAACCTGTTTTAAAATCATTAACCGAAATCATTCAGTTTCCTCCTCAAATATGCGCTTTCTATAAAATAATAAGGTCTTTTGTACATTTAGTAAAGACTTCGCAGCCATTTTCAGTGATTAAAATATCATCTTCTATACGTACACCACCAAGACCATCTACATAAATACCTGGTTCAATAGTAACACAATTATTTACTTGAATCGTACCCTTTGCATTTTTAGACAATAATGGCCCTTCGTGTATATCTAATCCAATACCATGACCAAGTGAATGACCAAATGCTTCACCATATCCATGAGACGCAATATAATCTCTTGATAAAGCGTCTGCTTCTGCCACAGTCATGCCAGCTTTAATTTCATTGATGGCTTTTATTTGGGATTCAAGAACAATATTATAAATATCTTTCATCTTTGGATCAGGTTCACCTATAGCAAATGTTCTTGTAATATCAGAGCAATACCCTCTGTAGTATGCACCAAAGTCTAACGTGATCATATCCCCTTGTTCAATAACTTTATCACTTGCTACGCCGTGTGGTAAGGCGCCTCTATAACCCGATGCTACAATTGTGTCGAATGAAGGTCCATCTGCACCTAATTCTAACATTTTGCTCTCTAATTTCGCCTTTAATGTTCTTTCAGTCATGCCAGCCTCGGCAATTTCTAAGATATAATTATATGTATCATCAACTATTTTAGCAGCATATTTAATTTTCTCAATTTCCTCAGGTGTTTTTACTTCTCTAATTTTTTCAATGTCATCACCAATTGAAACTAAATTTGCACTTGATTGATCTAACGTTTGGTAAGTATCGTAACTTACTAAGTGACCTTCAAAACCAATTGACTTAAATTGGTTATGATTGATAATTTCAACGATTTCTTCAATTAATCCACCACTGCGCTTGATAATTTCGAAATGAGTAGCCTGTTCGGTAGCTTGTTCAATATAACGGAAGTCTGTTATTAATTGATAACGATCTTTTGAAATAACTAATGCACCACTTGTACCAGTAAAATCAGATAAATATCTTCGATTATAATCTGATAAGATAACTAAAGCATCTATTTGATGATGATTGAGTAGTTCTTGAACTTTTGCTAATTTATTCATACAAATCACTCCTAGTATAACGTTTGTACATTTGCTCTATTTACATTAAAATAATAGCATAATTATTTTAGAAATAAAGAGATTTTGGTTTAGGGAGATTTTAATGAAAAAATTAATCGTTATTCTAGGAGCTTCATGTTTATTGGTTGGTTGTGGCTCTCAAAATTTAGGACCTTTGGAAGACAAGACAACCAAATTAAGAGATGAAAACCATAACTTGAAGTTAGATATCCAACAGCTAAATCAAGATATTAGTAATCAAAAAGCACAAGTTGAAGCTCTTAATAAAGATAAAAAGAATGTATCTAAAACTGTTGATAACAATAAAGAAGCTAAATTTCTAGATGCTTCTTCAAAATATTATCAGGATATTACTAAAGTGATTAGTAATTATAATCAACTAGATTTAACTAAAAAGAAAAAAGAGGATAAAAAGCAAAATCTTGAAAAATTAAATACTATAACAAACGATATTGATGATGCGTATAGTAAATATAAAGGCACGATTTCAACTAAAGATTTATCAAGTGCCAATAAAAACGAAGATAAGAATATCAGACAAATGAATAAAGAATTACAATCAGCATTTAAAGATATAAAGAGTGGATATGAAACTAACAATTCTAATAAATTAAATAAAGGTAAGACAAAGCTATCTCAAGTTAACATGTCCAATAATTCATAAATATAGGAGTTTTTGTTTTGAAAAATATATTGTTTTATTTAATATTAATTATTGCAGCAATTGGCTTAATATTAAATCTGAATGCGTTTATGATGTCATTTGCTAAAACTATTTTTACTTTTATAATCATCGCAATCATAATTTATTTAATATACTATTTCTTCTTCTTGACTGAAGATCAACGTAAATATAGAAGAGCTGCAAGAAAATATAAAAAGAAACATCGTAAATAATACGAGGCTGGGACATAAATAATATAATAATGCTATTTTGCACATTCGCAGTAGCTGACTGTACTGAGAAGGCACTTAATTCAAGCTTTTCTCAGATCTAGTCATCCTTGGGGCCCCAGCAAAGAGAATTTCACTAAGAAATTCTACAAGCAAAGTAAGTTGGGAGTCGGGGCCCCAGCAGAGAGAATTTCATTAAGAAATTCCACAAGCAAAGCAAGCTGGGAGTGGGACGACGAATTTAAAATGAATTCTGTCCCACTCCCTATAAATATATATTGGCAGTGGTTGACTAAAATAAAAGTGCACCCTATAAAGTCAGAATTTAATTCTAATTTTTAGAGTGCACATCAATTTAAAAACACATTTACTGGCTTTTTATTTTTTATATAACCATTCATCAGAACGATATTTTTCTTCTAATTCTTTTACTTCTTCCATCTGCTTATCAGATAAAATAAGTGGTTTAAATTCAATATTTAATCCTTTTTTAAAGCCTTCTTCAAATGCTTTTTCCATTTCCTCAATTGTTATATGTCTATCAGCAATATCGTTGATTGCCACTGCTTTATCTACAAATGCTTTTTTCATTTTATGTTTAAGACGATCATTTTTAAAAGTGAACATGTCGAAAAGTTCATCAACATCAACATCTTGTAATAAAGAACCATGCTGTAAAATGACGCCTTTTTGTCTAGTTTGAGCACTTCCTGCAATTTTTCTACCCTCAACAACTAATTCATACCAACTTGGCGCGTCAAAACATACGGCACTTCTTGGTTGTTTTAATTTTTCTCGTTCTTCTTTTGACCGCGGAATCGCAAAATATGCTTCAAATCCTAGTAATTTAAATCCTTCAAGTAACCCTTCAGAAATAACACGATACGCTTCAGTTACAGTAGAAGGCATATTAGGATGTTCTTCTGACACAATAACACTATATGTTAATTCTTTATCATGAAGTACACCTCTACCACCCGTTTGTCTTCGAACTAATCCGAATCCTTTTTCTTTTACTTTATCAATGTCGATTTCTTTTTTTAATCTTTGAAAATATCCCACTGATAATGTTGCGGGATTCCAAGTGTAAAATCTAACAACAGGATCGATTTCCCCTCTTGATACAAAGTTTAAAAGCGCTTCATCCATTGCCATATTATAATATGGATCGTGACTTCCTGTATTTATAAAATTCCATGTCTCTGTCATAAAACAAACTCCAATCACAATATATAATTAACTAAAGAAAATATTAAATTTTACATATAAAACTTTGATAAAAATAGCTAATAAAAAATTTTGATAAATTTAGCTAACAGTCTTATAATTATAATATCGGTTAATTAGGGAGGATGCAATATGAATGTATCTTTGATTATAGCTTTAGCTATTATAGTCATTATTATTTTATATATGCTTGGAAATTGGTTTATGAATAAACGAGCAGTAACTGAACTTGAGCAAAATGAATTTCATAAAGGTTTAAGAAAAGCTCAAGTGATTGATGTTCGTGAAAAAGTAGACTATGATTACGGCCATATAAACGGCGCTCGCAACATTCCAATATCAATGTTTAGTCAAAGATATCAAGGTTTACGTAAAGATCAACCAATTTATCTTTGTGATGCAAATGGTGTTGCAGGTTATCGTGCAGCCCGTATTCTTAAAAAGAATGGCTATAAAGATATTTATATGTTAAAAGGCGGATACAAAAAATGGACTGGTAAGATTAAAACAAAAAAATAATCGTATGTCTGTTATGAACTCTTAAAGATAAAATCTTTAAGAGTTTTTTTACGCCTTTAATGTAACAAATCTATGCGTATTATAATAATTTCTCTTAAATTGTGTTAACAATACGTATAATTTCAAAGTACAAATTTATGTATATAAATAGTCCCTATAACCATTTATAAGGTTACAGGGACAAGAATTGAATATTATTCTTTTTCTTCGTGAAGGTTTTCAAATTTCAATACAGGCTTACGTGCAGCAGTAGTTTCATCTAATCTATCAATGATTGTACTGTGTGGTGCTTCTAAGACTGTATCAGGTTCATTTTTAGCTTCTTCAGCAATTTCAATCATTGAATCAATAAAGTAATCTAATGTTTCTTTAGATTCTGTCTCAGTTGGTTCAATCATCATACCTTCCTCTACATTTAGTGGGAAGTAAATTGTTGGTGGATGTACGCCGAAGTCTAATAAACGTTTAGCCATATCTAAAGTACGAACACCATGTTCTTTTTGTTTAGATCCACTTAATACGAATTCATGTTTACAATATTGTTCATATGGAATTTCGTAGTGGTCTTTTAAGCTAGCTTTAATATAGTTAGCATTTAGAACTGCTGCTTCAGAAACCTCTCTTAAACCTTCCGCACCCATTGTTCTAATATATGTGTATGCTCTTAAATAGATACCAAAGTTACCATAGAATGGTTTAACTCTTCCGATAGAGTTTTTAATATCATTATCATATTTGAATGTATCTCCATCTTTGATTACCATTGGTTTTGGTAAATAACTAGCTAATTCTTTTTTTACACCAACTGGTCCTGAACCAGGGCCACCGCCACCGTGAGGGCCAGTGAATGTTTTGTGTAAGTTTAAGTGTACTGCGTCAAATCCCATGTCTCCTGGACGTACTTTATCCATGATGGCATTTAAGTTTGCACCATCATAGTATAATAATCCGCCAGCTGCATGCACAATTTCTCGGATTTCCATGATGTTTTTCTCGAAAATACCTAGTGTATTTGGGTTTGTTAACATGATCGCAGCAGTGTTTTCGTTAACAACACGTTTTAAGTCTTCGATATCAACTTCGCCACGTTCATTTGATTTAACAGTAACAGCTTTAAATCCAGCAAATGACGCAGATGCAGGGTTTGTACCGTGTGCTGAGTCAGGAACGATTACTTCATCACGGTGACCTTCACCATTATCTAAATGGTATGCTTTGAAAATCATTAAAGCCGTCCATTCACCATGCGCACCTGCAGCTGGTTGTAATGTCACTTCATCCATACCAGTAATTTCTTTAAGTTCTTCTTGTAAACTGTATACAACTTCTAAAGAACCTTGAACTTGATCTTCTTCTTGTAATGGATGTGATTCAGCAAATCCAGGAATACGAGCTACTTTCTCGTTGATTTTTGGATTATATTTCATAGTACAAGATCCTAAGGGATAGAAACCTGAATCAACACCGAAGTTTTTATTAGATAATTCAGTATAGTGACGTACTAAATCTAATTCAGCAACTTCAGGAAATTCCGCTTTGTTTTTACGGATAAATTTATCGTCAAGAATACTCTCAACTGAATCTGTTTTAATATCGCTTTGAGGTAATGAGTATGCATATCTACCTGCTCTTGATCTTTCAAAAATTAATGGACTTGATTTACTTACTACCATTTAGCTCACCAGCTTTCTTAACAAATGTATCAATTTCATCTTTAGTTCTTAATTCAGTAACAGCAATTAGCATATGGTTTTCGAAGTCTGTTGAAGCTTCTCCTAAGTCAAAGCCTCCAATGAAACCTTCCTCAGCTAGCTTTTTATTTATATCTTTGATTGGTTGGTCGAATTTAACAACAAATTCATTGAATGAAGTACCATCAAGAACTTCAAAACCGTTGTCTTTAAATTGTTTTTTAGCATAATTTGCGTGTTCTAAGTTTTGAACTGCAATATCATAAATACCTTGTTTACCAAGTGCTGACATAGCAATTGATGATGCAAGTGCGTTTAAGGCTTGGTTAGAACAAATATTTGAAGTAGCTTTATCACGACGGATATGTTGTTCACGAGCTTGTAAAGTAAGAACAAATCCGCGGTTACCTTCATCATCTTGAGTTTGTCCTACTAATCTACCAGGAACTTTACGCATTAATTTTTTAGTTGTAGCAAAGTAACCACAATGAGGTCCACCAAATTGTGTTGGGATACCAAATGGTTGTGTGTCTCCGACTACGATATCTGCTCCGAATGAACCTGGAGGTGTTAATAATCCTAAAGCTAATGGATTAGCATAAACGATAAATAATGCTTTTTTACCTTCGATAAATGATTGGATTTTTTCTAAATCTTCAATAGAACCATAGAAGTTTGGATATTGAACTGCAACTGCTGCAGTTTCATCATCTACTGCTTGTTCTAATTTTTCTAAGTCTGTAATTGTACCATCTAAGTCAACTTCTACTATTTCAAATTCTTCTCTAACTTTAACGTAAGTTTTTAGTACTTGAAGAGCTTGATAATGAAGTCCTTTAGAAACTACGATTTTATTTTTCTTAGTGTGATTAAATGCTAAGATACAAGCCTCAGCAAAACTTGTGATGCCGTCATACATAGATGAGTTTGCTACATCCATATCTGTTAATTCACAAATTAATGTTTGGAATTCAAAAATAGCTTGTAACTCACCCTGAGATATTTCAGGTTGATATGGCGTATAAGCTGTATAGAATTCTGAACGAGAAATCATAGCATCTACAACTGCTGGAGCATAATGATCATACACACCTGCACCTAAGAAAGACGTATGAGTTTCTTTAGTTACGTTTTTATTAGCAATTGTATTCAATCTTCTTAAAAGTGAAGTTTCAGCTTCACCACAAGCAATATTTAAGTCTCTATTTAATAAGATATCCTCTGGCACATCTCCAAATAATTCATTAATTGAACTAGCGCCAATTTTATCTAACATTTCTTTTTTATCTTTTTCTGTTAATGGTATATAACGATGACTCACAATACACACCCCTTAATTATTTTTCAATTTGGTTTTTCTTAACAATTTTAGCTTTGAGTTGTCTTTTACGTACTTGAACTAAAAGTTCACGACCCATTTCAAACTCATCTCGCTTAATGATTGCCATTGCGATAGATTTACCTGAAGATGGTGCTTGTGTACCTGAAGTAACTTCACCAATTTCATTACCGTCAAGGTCTAATACTGGATAGCCAGTTCTAGCAATACCTTTATCAAGTAATTCTAAACCAACAGTTCTACGTTCTGAACCATTTTCTTTTTGGTCTTTTAATACTGATTTACCAATGAAATCTTCTTCAATTAATGGTTTAGCAGCAAAGGCAATTCCGCCTTCATAAGGTGTAATAGATTCAGTTAAATCTTGACCATGTAAAGGTAAGCCAGCTTCTAATCTTAAAGTATCACGTGCACCAAGACCACATGGTACTACTTTATGTTCAATAAAGCCGTTCCAAATATCTACAGTATCTTTTGCATCACAGTAGATTTCGAATCCGTCTTCACCTGTATAACCAGATTGAGATAAAATAACATTTTTTCCAAATAAAGTAACATCTTGTTGGAAATCAAATGGTTTCATTTCACTTACATCAATATCGACTAATTCACTAACTAAATCTCTTGCTTTAGGTCCTTGAACTGCTAATTGACCAAATTGATCAGAAACATTTGACACTTCAACATCGAATTTAGATGCATGTTTTTCAACCCAAGCAAAGTCTTTATCTGTGTTAGCAGCATTAACGATTAATAAATAATCATTATCGCCAACTTTATATGTTACTAAATCATCAATAATACCACCCTCTTCATTACATAAAGCAGTATATTGAGCTTTAGTGTCAGTTAGGTTATTAGTATCGTTTGAAAGTAAGTATTGGACAAATTTACTAGCATCATTGCCTTTAATAGAGATTTCTCCCATGTGGCTTACATCGAACATACCTATTTCATATCTAACTGCGTTATGTTCTTCTTTGATACTTGTAAATTGAACAGGCATTGCCCATCCACCGAATTCTACAATTTTTGCACCACTATCTACATAATTTTGATACAATGGTGTTTTTTTTAATTCGCTTGTCATTAGAAAACCCCCTATATTTTTTATAAAAAACAGAGTAGCAAATAGCTACCCTGTTTATACACTTAATCCAGGAATGCGTAACAGTATTATCCTTTTGCCTGAGAGTTTAGTAGTTAACTTGCACCTTCGGCGATAAAAATGATGATACTTTAAATTAAGTAAAATATTTTTATTCTCTCTAATACTGATCAACCGCAAGATAGATAATTTATAATATCATTATAAATTTCTTTGATTGTTTTATCACTATTCACTTTCATGAATGCGATTTCATTATATCTTGAAATCCTTGATAAATACAAGTTATTTAACTGTTTTTTAGATTTATCAATTGCATTTGGTCTATGTTTATCGTTCAAAACTCTTTTGAAGATAATATCTATGTCACAATCTAGCCAAAAAATGTATTTATACTGTTTTAAATAATTTAATGATTTAGAGTATTCGATAATACCACCACCAGTAGCAATGACATCATATTTTTGTGTACATTCCGATAAATATTTATACTCTAATTCTCTAAATCCTATTTCTCCGATATCTTTAAAAATGTCAGGTATTGTTTTATTTTCTCTGATTTCAATGTAAATATCTAAATCTATGAAACTCAATTGTTTCTCTAAGGATAAATATTCTCCTATAGTGCTTTTACCTGTACCCATAAAGCCAATAAGTATTATTGGTGAATTTTTCTTATTCAATAGCCTCACCTTTTGTCAAATAGTTGATTAATTTGTTGGTCATAAAAACTACTCATGTTATGAATTGTCTTCAATTTTAAACTATATTGAGTTGTATAAAAAGTGATGACAGACAAATAAATAATAAAAATTAGCAAAGTGTAAGTGCTCATGAACCCACTAAACTTATATAAAGAGTGTTTTGTCATAATAATTCACCTCATTTCCAATTCTTAAAATTACTTCTATAATTCCTCGTTGCCTAGATATAAAATTCGCGTCTAGTACATTATTTAAGAGCGTGATATTTCCTTTACTATTGCTTTCAAAAATAATCTTATGATTCTGGAACTTAATATAGTCATTTTGATGTTGTCGTTGAATCATAATAGTATGATTGTTTATCAATTTCATAGTAATTGTTTTAGAATTAGTCATTTTATTTAGGTCTACTTGAAAAAATGAATATTCGGACTGATCAAATTCATAAGCGTTAATTAAATATGTATCGGTCAAACGAATTAAATTTGGCATTACAGTTAAAATGAGGATCGTAATGAATAAAGAAATAAGCATTTCAATAAATGTAAAACCTTTAATTACTAAGTCGGATGCAAACTTTTCTCTTTGCTGAATTATTGTTATTACATATCGTATTTTTGTAAAGTTTAATTTCATTTTTCCCTATGTTAATTCCTTTTTTGAGTTCATTAAGGCTGTAATATTTATGACTAGTCATGATTGCATGTTTCATATCTAGCATATCGTATTGGTTTCGCAAATTGACATTGAATTGTTGTAATAGTGGCAAAAAAGTTAAAGTGATGACTGACATCACCATAAAACTAAATAAACTATCAATTAATAGACTTCCTTTAACTTGATAATTTGACAAAACGTATCCTTCCTTTATCTATATGGAAAATTATTCTGTAAAAGTGTGTTTTATATTTTAAAATAATTGATCCAAAATGATTTATTTTCCCTTCATTATTAAATGTGAGTGTTTGTACTTTTGCAACAGAGCTTATCTTTGCTCCAAATAAACTTAATGTGTACTTTTTTCCATTCTGTTCTATCACTTTCATTTCTGAAGCATTCTTATTAAGTACTATTGTGATAGATTGATTTTCGGCAATTGCTTTTGATTTAAGATATTCAAATTGAGCAATAATATTATTGATTTTTAATCTACTCTCAAATAAATTTAAATGATTTGTTTTATAAATATATGGGGAAATGTTTAAGAAAATGATTAAAATAATTAAAGTGAGTAATGTTTCAAGTAGTGTAAATCCAGGCAATTTATTAATTCGCAATTGCCTCACCATTTGATATAGAAATAGTTTCTCCAGAGCGACATTGTTTTTGTCCGTCTTTTATTAAACCTTCTGCAATAAGTTCATTTATATTAGTTGGGGCACGATTATGCTTTAGAGTATAGGCTTCTATCTGACTATTTACCATTTTTACTTGTGCCTCACAGCCTGTGGACTGTATATGAGCAGTTTGTTTAGCAATATTGGGAATGATTAATATTAATAGAACGCTAATAATGAGCAATACTAATAACATTTCAATAAGTGTAAAGGCTTTTAACTTCTTCATATTTTTAACGGTTCTCTTCATATAAAACTCCTTATTATTTAATATTTTGCATTAATTGAAACATAGGTAGCATTATAACTAAGTACAAACTAACAATGAATATGCCTAAGAATAGAAAAATAATGGGTTGAATCACTTTAGTATGTTGAACAGATTTTTCTTGAAATCGGTTAATGAGTATAGTTGCGTATATTTTTAGTTCAACATCTAATTTGCCACTTTTTTCTCCTTGCTGTATAAATTTAATCAAGTCATCTTGAAAGCAAGGCATCATAGCCAGGCTATTTGCCAAAGAAAGGCCATTATTAGTTTTATCCATTAGAAAATCTCCCAGATAAGTTAAATAGTCATTCTCTTTTTGAGCTAAGTAAGTTGTAACGATGTCCTGTAAACTCACACCGTTCTTATAAAATAAGCTTAAATCATTAGAGAGTTGATACGTTTTAAAAATTTTATAATAATTGTTGATTAATGGTAATGACGATAAAATAAGTACTTTTTTTGAGGTATTCAAGCGAAATAGAATGATGATGAATGATGAAATCGTTATAAGTAAGATGATGAAACTTATAAAGATAATTGTTGGTAAAGAGGTAATCATAGATGTTAAAAATTTTTGATAAAATGATAAATTAACATCCATAGATACGTATAATTGTTCAAATTGAGGGATTACAGTATAATTCAAAACAATAATCATGCACATGAAAACGGTGCATAATAACAATGGATATTGAACTGCTTTAATCACTTTTTGTTTTGCAGATAAGTTTGTTTTCATATATTTTATAGATTCTTCTAAAGCATCTTCTAGAGTTCCATATTTTTGTGAAAAATATACTTGAGTGGTGATTGAATTAGGATAACCTATTAATTGTAAAATATCATAGCATGTTTTACCTGTTTTAATAGATGTCATAATTTTATTATTTAATTCTTTATCTCTGTATTTAAAATATAAATTGATAAATTCAAAACTTTCAAGTAATGTAAACCCACTTTTTAATAAGTTCGTCAGCGTTTCTAGTAAATGTATCATTTGAGCACTAGTTAAATTCTTTGATGGAAAATTAAAAATATTTGTTTGCAGTATCTTCACAAATCGTTCCTTCTTTGGATAATAAATTTAATTGATGTTCAAGATTATTAAAATTATGCGGTAAAGTTTGTTTATGATCAAAAAAATATTCAATTTGATGCCTATCAATCGTTTCACAAATTAGACGTCGTTCGTTCTGTGTTGTTGTAATTAACCTTTGATTTGAAATAATATTGATAGATTGCGTTAATTCTTGTTTTGAAATTCCCATTTCAATTAACCTCAATAGAGCGCCTTTGCAATTAGCAGAATGCATTGTCGATAGAACTAGGTGACCGCTTAAACTTGCTTGAATTACACATTTAGCTACTTCAGCATCTCGTATTTCCCCTATTAAAATTATATCTGGATCACACCTCAATATTGCTTTGAATGAACTAACATAATCAATTCCTGCTTTTTTATTAATGGATACTTGAGTAATGCCTTTAAGTAATTGTTCTACCGGGTTTTCAATAGTGATGACGTTCAAATTTAATTCTTTGTAAGCGTGTAGCACCATCTGATACATCAATGTACTTTTACCAGAACCTGTTGGACCAGTGAATAAAATTAAACCTTGCTTCTTATTTACTAAATGCTTAAAATCTTCAAACGCTTTATATTCTTTCTTAGCTTTAAAATATTGAGGGATTATCCTTATTACACAGCTTTCTAGCCCTAATGATAATGGTAAAGTTGAAATTCTTAAATAGTAAGTAGATTTAGCTTGATAGGTATATCGACCACTTTGAGCAATTTGTTGTGAAGAAACATCTAAACCAGATCTGAATTTCATAAATACGAGTAATTTCTGATATACATCTAAGTTAAAGGTTTCATATAGTTCAAGAGAGTCATTCATTCTAAACTTAATATGTACTTCATCTACTGAAGGGATGAAATGTATATCACTCGCATTTTTTGTAATGGCCTTATTTACAATTTCTCTGAATAGTAACTTCAAAAAAACACCTCCTACATATATAAACGTAGGAGGAAAAGAAATTACTTTATTTTATTGTCCATCTAAAAATGGATTTAACTGTTCATCATCCACAGTTGTATACGGGCCATGACCAGGGAATAATGGTAAATCACCTTCTAATTCAAATAATTTATCTTTAATTGAATCAACAAGTGTTTCATAATCGCCACGATATAAATCTGTACGTCCAATTCCATTATTGAACAAAGTATCACCAACTACTGCGAATTCCTTAAACACATACGTCAAACTTCCTGGAGAATGACCAGGTGTATGAAGTACATTAAACTCAAAATCAGCAATGTGATGTTTTCCTTCGTCTAATTCTAATGGTTTGGCTTCGCTAGTGATTAAAGGCATACCATACTGTTTAAACTTAGCAGAACCATTTTTTTCAGAATCAGTCAGAAAACTGAATTCTTCTTTATGCATGTACAATGGAACATCATATTTATTAATTACTTCATCTAAAGCTGCAATATGATCAAAGTGCGCATGTGTTAATAAAATTGCTTTTAATGGCTTGTTAATTTGATTTAATTTTTTAAAGATTTTATCTGATTCACCAGCCGGATCAATTAAAATAACGCTGTCTTCATTCTCGACAAAGTACGCATTAGTATCTACTAATCCTAAACTCAAGCTTGAGATTCTCATATTATTCTCCTTGTTTATCGATATGTTTCTGCACAGACTTTAATTTGTCGTTCATTTTACGTGTTTTGTCTCGTCTATCGTCTATTCGCAAGTTTGTGCATACTCTATCTATACCTTTGTTGAATGGTAATTCATGAATTGCTTGTACTACTTCAAACAAGTCTTTTAGATCGCCTTCAATAAGTGTATTCATAGGTGTTAATTGATAATCAATTTTACCTTCTTGCTTAAATGATTCAAGTTTCATTTGTATTTCTGCAATATATTTACTAACACTTGGACCTTCAGTTCCAACTGGAATAATAACAACATCGACAATTGCCATTATTTAACACCATCCTTTTCTAGTATATATGTTTTAATTAGTCCTGCTGCACCAGTGATGCCAGCGTCGTTACCTAGTTGTGCTTGTACAATTTCTGTATCCTTCTGAGCAGGAGTGAATGTTAAGTTGTGATACTCTGTTTTAATGTTTTCAATTAAAATTAATCCAGCAGTAGACATACCACCACCTAAAACAATATATTTTGGATTACTTGTTGCGCTAATAATACTACATAAGTATGCAATATGATTTGCAACTTTTTCAGTAATAAAAATACAGAATTGGTCTCCTGCTTTAGCTGCATCAAATACAGCTTTAGCTGTCACTTTATTTTCTTTAATTAACGGTAATATTGATGATTTAAATGTTAATTTAGGATAATAGAAATCAATTAAATTAACAACTCCCGTAGCTGAGGCAACGGTCTCTATACAACCAGATTTACCACAATTACAATTAAAGCGTTGGTCAAAATCAGTTCGGATATGACCTATTTCTGCGCCAGAACCATTATGACCATGTACAAGTTCACCGTTTGAGATAATACCGCCACCTAAACCTGTACCTAAAGTGATTGCAACGACGTCATCAGCACCTTGACCTGCACCTTTATGCTTTTCTCCTAAGGCTGCTACGTTAGCATCATTATCTACATAAACTGGACAGTTAACAAATTCACTAAATATTTGACGAACATTAACATTTCCAGGCCAATGTAAATTGACTGCCCCATTAACAATACCTGTTTCGAAATCAACAGGACCCGGCACACCTATCCCGACACCGATCACATCATCGATATTTAATTGATGTGTTGCAAGTGTTTCTATAAATGAATCATAGATATTCTTTAATAAGGTTTTACCCGTATGGTCAGACGTATCTGTTTTGATTGACCATTTGTGTAGTTGCTCAAGCTCACCGTCGAATATACCAAGTTTACAAGTTGTCCCACCAATATCAGCTGCTAAAATAATATTTTTCATTTATGCTCATTCCTTCTTTGGTTAATTAGTAAAATACATTTTAGATATTCATCTTTAGATAATAATTCGTAATGATGTAATGATTTGATTTCTTGTAACATCATTTCATACATATCGTTTGGATTTTTAAAATAAATTATAAAACCATAACGTTTCAGAAGTTGTAATACATCATAGAAATTATTAATTTCTCGATTCATTTGTCTTTTCCAACTCTTTTTTTAAATTTTGATAATTATTATTATTCGAATCAATAGCTAAAGCTTTTTTTACATAAGTGAGTGCCTTTTCATTATCATCAAGCGCTCTATTAGCTATTGCCAATTCATAATTTAAAAGACCGGAATTAGGATGATTTTTTAGTCCGCGTTCCCAATCTGCCATTCCTTCTGCTCTTGAACTTGTTGTAGCTGTTATTAATCCTTTTAAATAATAAGTTCGATCATCATCATAACCTTTATCAATCGTATGATTAACGATTGAACTAGCCTCTTTATAATCATAATCTAAGATGGCATCTTCGATTAATTTATCATATATATTTTGTTCTTTAATAGTAAAAATTCTTACTTGTAAAGCTACAAATAAAACAAGTAATATAATTAAGAAAACCCAAAATAAATTTCGATTTGTCCAAAAATAATAGCCAATTAAGGTAATTAAAACGCCGCCAATAAATCCGCCAAGATGTGCCATTATATTAATATTAGACATAAATAATGATAAGACTATCAACACTAATAAGGCGATTAACATTTGGCCAATTACCTTTCGAGTAAACGTCTTACTAACAAACATCATCGCGAAAATAGCGCCTATTAGACCAAAAATTGCGCCACTCGCTCCAACTGAAACAGTATGAATATTAAATGATAGGGATATAAAATTACCAAGTAAACCAGAAATAATATATATGCCTAACATTTTCAATGGACCAACGATTGATTCAACAATTTTCCCGAAAATAAATAATGACAACATATTCATTAAAATATGTTCAAAATTAAAATGTAAAAACATGGAGGTAATCAGTCGATACCATTCGCCATGAACGACATTAAAGTGTACTAAACCACCTAAATCTAATAATTTAACGTCTGAAAAATGGTTTAAATAGAGTATCATAATTAACCATATCAATACATTGACTGTGATTAAGCCATATGTCATTGGGGTGAAACGTAACATATGTTTATCAATTGGATTATTTGATAATACGCACCTTTTATAATAAGTAGAAAGCTTGTTATCTTTTTTGAATAATAACTTAGTTAATAACTGTTGATGAATCAATTTGTGTAAATCATTGTTATTAGCGATGCGTACACACTCTATTTTAATTGGACTAGATTCAGCGAATTCATCATACTGAAATGCTTGTTCAGTAAAATAATAGTAATTAATGTTTTTTAGTTTGCAATTAAGCTCATTTTCAAATTGCTTGTAATTATCAATCATTTTCGCTTTATCAAACTGAATTTCTTGGTTAGAGACGATCTCTTTTCTAAATATCGCTAGCGTATTCTTTTTTTTATGTATTAGCCAGACTTCACTATCATTTTTATCAATATTAACAAAGTCAAAGTTATAATATTTAATAAAATAATAGATAGACTTCCAGAAGTATTTTTCTGTATCCATTAATTCCTCCAAATATAATTAAGTATTAAAGATGATTAGTTCGTCAACAGGTTGGTCATGAGACTCAATATCGAACTGTGATAGTTGCAAGTCATAGAGTAAGCTAACAGTACTAGCTTCAGACTGACTTAAAAACCGATCATAATATCCCCCACCATAGCCTATACGATAGCCATCATTTCTAAATGCTACACCAGGAACAACTATCAAATCTAGGTTATCAGTGATTTCAGTATCTTCATTAACATATAATAAGCCTTTTTCATCTTTTTCAAGACTATTAAAAGATAATATTTCTTTAAACTTCATTTCTTTCAACTTATAGTTTGTGTCAGGAACGAAGACATGTTTATTATCAGCTAACATCGATTCGATAATTGGGTATGTATCAACCTCATGAGGCATAGATAAGACAATACCTATCCTATTAGCATTTTTATATACTTGACTATTAACCAATTGATTTTTTAACCAAGTGTCTGCTTGTTGTTTGTGTTCTTTGTTTAATTGTTTCATTCGAGATAATATATCTTTTCTAATCTCTTTTTTACTCATAAAATCCCCACCCTTTTAACACTATATATATTATAACGTTATTAAAAGGTGATGTCATTTAGATGAAATAAAAAAGGAGGTAGACGGCATTCTTATGAATGATTGTCTTGCCTCCTTAAAGTAATAAAAGCTGATAAAAACTCTAAACAAGTTCTTATCAGCTTAGTTAGCTACTACAAATTTGCATTGTAGCCTTTAATTATTTTTATAAAGCTTTAGTTAGCTATTATTTAGTTTCACGGTGTAAAGTGTGTTTATTATCACGTGAACAATATTTTTTCATTTCAACACGTTCAGGATTAGTTCTTTTGTTTTTAGTAGAAATATAGTTTCTATCTCCACATTCTGTACAAGCTAATGTTACATTTACGCGCATGTTAAATCCTCCTTACCTTTTCTAAATACGACTTTATTATCATACCACTTAGTACAATAATTGAAAAGTATTATTTTTTATACATTAATAATTTCAATCAATTAAAAGTGAATTGGTTACTTTTTATCATCAAAATAATAATTAATGACGTCTCTACCTAAATCTCCACCATTTAACCATGGTGGTGGAACGGGTTGATTCGTGTAAACAATTGAAAATGATAGTTTAGGATTTTTGATTGGTGCATAACCTATATAAGTTGAATTAACTCTTGATTCACCATCTTGGAATACTTCGGCAGTACCAGTTTTCCCTGCAGAAGGTACTTTTGTTTTGTGGAAACTTGAATAGCCTGTTCCATCTTTTTCATTGAATGCCATTTCAAATCCTTTTTGTACTTCTTTAATTTCATCTTCTGAATTATTTACTTTGTTTAAGACATTGCCTTTAATTTTTTGTTTAACTGGACCGATATCATCACTATTTGTAGCATCATGAATTGCCAAACCTATATGTGGTTGGATTCTATATCCATCATTTGCAATTGTAGAAACGTATTGTGATAACTGGATTGGACTATACGTATCATATTGTCCAATTGACAAATCAAGGTAATTTCCTGAATTATTGGTTAAGGGTTCAATTTGACCTATTGTTTCATTCGGTAAATCAATACCTGTCTTAACACCTAATCCAACTTGGTTAAGCCCTTTTCTTAATTTCTGACCAGCTTCCCTTATATCTGAAGGTAAGCCCATACCACTATAATAAGGATCACCAGCTAATTTCAGTGCGGTTTTAAACATATAAACGTTAGATGAATGCATTAAAGCCTCTTTATCATTAATTCTAACTTTATCATTTTTATTAAAGTATGAACGCTTAGTTAATCCGCCTTTGAAATGCAATGGCTCATCTATCATTTCTTCGCCTACTTTTATAGCGTTATTTTGATATCCTGCTAGTAAAGTTCCACCTTTGACAGAAGATCCAACTGCAAATTGGCCGGTAAAGTTACCTAAATCATAATCAGTAAGATTACCATTTTTATCAATTTGTTTTCCTGCCATTGCTAAAATATCACCATTTTTAGGATTTTGGACCACAATTAGCGCATTATCCATATCTTTAGCACCTTGGCTACGTAACGTTTTTATTTGATTTTCTAATAATGATTCAACTTTTTTCTGTAAATCTATATCAATTGTTAATTGTAAATCATCACCTCTAGAACCAGGATTGATGACTTCAGAATTGATAACTTTGCCAGATTTATCAGTTGTATATTTCATTTCTTTCTTTTTACCACGTAAAATATCTTCATATTGATACTCTAAATAAGATTTTCCGACTCTGTCATTTCTAGAATAGCCTTTAGCTAAATATTGTTCAGTTAATTCTTTAGGAATACCTTCACTAGACGTAGAGACGCTTCCAAATATACTTCTCAAAGTATCTCCATATGGATAGCGACGATCCCAATCCATTGTTGTATTGACACCTGGAAGATTATCTAACTGTTGTGATACTGCAGCATATTCTTTTTCACTTACATCTTCGTTTTTAATTGTTTGTGGATTCATTGTAGAACCAGCAGCCATTTCACGATAAATTGCTAAAATCTGTAAGTCTTTTTTTGATAAACTTTCAATTTGTTTATCGCCGACTTTCTTATATAACTGTTTATCATATTGATCTTGAGTGATACTGCCTTCATTTAGCATCGACATTTCTTTTTTCATCAATGTATCAACTTCATCAGGATGTTTCTGAATCCAAAAATCTTGTTTATCTCTTTCAGTGATTTTATTTGTCTTCATAGAAATTAAAGATGACAATTTTTTAGCAGTATCTAACATATCTTTTTGACTTGTTTTTCGAGATCTAGTGTATGTAATCGTTAGTTTAGATGCGTTATCTACTAAGACTTTTCCATTTCTATCTAGAATTCGCCCTCTAGGTACGGATTCATTTACAGTTATGTTCTCGTCATTTTTAACTAATTGACTGTAATGTGAACCTTGTGCAATCTGTAAATATCCTAATCTTAAAACTATAATTCCAAATATAACTATAATAGCACCAAATACGAAGCTAATTCGTTTATTCATTGTGTGCTTTATTTTTTCATCATTTGACTTTTCTTTTAATCTTTTAAGCAAGATAACCTACCTCAATTATTAAACATGTTTACTCATAAATGATATATGAAAATGAGACATATTACCATCATTTTCATAAAAAAAGTGGCCTCATAAAGAGACCACTTGCTAAATTGAAAAAGCAGAATTATTTTGTTGCATTATATAATTCGTCAACTTTTTCCCAGTTAACAACATTCCAGAAAGCACTGATATAATCTGGACGTTTGTTTTGATATTTAAGGTAATAAGCGTGTTCCCAAACATCTAAGCCTAAGATAGGTGTTTTACCTTCAGTTAATGGGTTATCTTGGTTTGGTGTAGTAACAATTTCTAATTGACCATTATTAACTACTAACCAAGCCCAACCTGAACCGAAACGAGCTGCTGCTTTATCAGCAAATTCTTTTTTGAATTCGTCTAAAGAGCCCCATTGTTCTTTAATTTTATCAACAACAGTACCTTTTTCTTCAGAATTAGGAGTTAATAATTCCCAGAATAATGAGTGATTTAAGTGTCCGCCACCATTATTACGAACAGCTGTTTGAATATCTTCAGGTACACTATCTAAGTTAGCAACAATTTCTTCAATTGATTTAGATTCAAGATCTGTACCCTCAACTGCAGAATTTAATTTAGTAACATAAGTGTTGTGGTGTTTGTCATGATGGATTTCCATAGTTTGTTTGTCAATGTGTGGTTCTAATGCATCTGCTGCATATGGTAAATTTGGTAATTCAAAAGCCATATTTAATCATCCTCCTAAAAATTCGTTACATTTATAATAACAAGTTATTAACAAAGCAACAAAATATTTGCTTGCAACTAATATTAATACGCTTATTATCAACTTACTTATATAATATATCTCAAAAAGGTAGCTTTTAAACATAATACGAGTCAATATTTCGTCATTTTTAGATAAATCCTACTTTTGACCTATATTTCAATTGGTTTCCCACTTAAATAGACTAAAAAAACGGAGTGGACAGAATTTTTCAATTCGTCGTCCACTCCCGGCTCGCTTAGTTTGTAGAATGTATTAATTTAAAATTTATTTTGATTTTTGACATGCTTCACACACACCATAAACTTCTAACTTATGCGTATGAATATCAACATTTGGTAAATAAGATTTAATTTGATCGATTGGGCAATAGTCAATAACTTTAGTGTCACCACAATTTTCACAAATAAAATGATGATGATGATGATTCATGCAAGCGATTCTAAATTTCATTTCTCCATCTAATTCAGTACTTTCAATAATTTTCAAATCTTTAAATAAGTGTAAGTTACGGTAAATAGTATCAAAAGATATGCCTGGATAATTTTTATCTAATTGTTTTTGGATATGCTTAGCATTGATATATTTATCTTCATTAACAAAAACATTTATCATATCTTCACGTTTTTTTGTATATTTCAAACCGTTATCTTTTAAAATTTTAATTGCATCATTTGTATTCATAAGTTATTTCCCCTTTTTAAGTCTTACGGTTGATTTTTGGAATAACATTGTAAGTCCTAATAATAAAACTAATAGTACTACAATAACACCACCAGGTGAAATATTCATATAAAATGCAAGTATAAGTCCTAATATTACTGAGAATTCACCAATTATAACACTTAAAATGATTAATTGTTTGAAACCTTTAGTAATTCGCATAGCTATAGCAATTGGTAATGTTATTAAAGCACTGACTAATAAAATCCCAACGACTCTCATTGAAGCTGAAATAACCATAGCAACGATAACTATAAATAGGAATTGAATCCATTTGGGAATATTTATAACTTTGCTATACTCTTCATCAAATGAAAGAATAAATAGTTCTTTATAGAATAATACGATGAATAACACGACAACTATAGCAATAACGACAACCGTTAATAAATCGCTAAGACTTACTGCACTTATTGAACCAAATAATAAGCCTACGATCTCTTGGTTGAATCCGTCAGCAAGGGAGATGAAAATGGCACTGAGCGCTATCCCAGCACTCATAATAATAGGAATAGCAATCTCTTGATAATTAGAGTATGATGTTCTTAACTTTTCGATTAGTATTGCACCTATAATGGCAAATAATATTCCAAACCACATTGGATTGATAATAGCGAGTGCAGGTGATAAAGTCAATACAAACATACCAAAGGAAATGCCGCCTAATGTGACATGACTTAATGCGTCTGCAATCAAAGATAATCTTCTTACAACAATAAAAGCACCAATCAAAGGTGCAATAAACCCTATTAAAATCCCACTAAGTAATGAATATCTCATGAAGTCAAAATTTAATAACGCATCAATCATGGATATCACCACTAACTTGTTTGATAAAACTGTTCATTTTTAAACTCCTAATATATTAAATTTTAAGCTTCGCAACATTCTCTATTATGTTGATGATCTACAAATTTAACGGGATGACCATATATTTTCGAAATTTCAACTTCATCTAACTTTTTAAATTCTTCAGTCGATCCATGGAAATGTAAATGTTTATTTAAGCATGCTACTTCTGTTGCTGTATCTGCTACAACACCAATATCATGCGTAACTAGTATAATTGTAATGCCCTCATGCTTTAATTGCTCAAGTGTTTCATAGAATTCACTAACATGTTTAGCATCGATACCATTTGTAGGTTCATCTAATACAAGTACGGAGGGATTAGATATTAATGCCCTAGCAATTAATACACGTTGTTGTTGTCCACCTGAAAGTTCTGCAATATTTTTATTGATAAGATGTTGAATATTCAATCTCGTTAATACGGTATCAACTAATGCTTCATCCTTTTTATTGAATCTTTGAAATAACTTCTTCGTTTTTGTAAGTCCACTGAGAACAACTTCTTTAACGCTAGCTGGAAATCCAGCATTGAAAGCTGTAGCTTTTTGTGAAACATAACTAATTTTTAATTCCGATTGATTTTGCTTCTTATATGATTTGCCATCAATATATATTTCGCCTTTTTGTAAAGGCAGTAATCCTAATATGATTTTAAGTAAAGTTGACTTACCAGCGCCATTAGGGCCGACAATTGCCAAAAATTCACCTTTATTTATGTGAATGTTGATGTTATCTAATACTTGCTTATTTTCAAAATAATAATCTATGTTTTTTAATTCAAATACAGGTTGGCTCATTATTTCACCTCGTTTAATACTATACAATTAACTTCATATATTGTAAATAGTAATGTTTACGACTTGTTTTTGTTATTTAGAAAAGGGTGATACAAAATTCATTTAGAATTGATTGTACCACCCATATGGCTAACTAGAGCAATAAAGTTTTATTTTTAGAGTTAGTTAGGTGCTAAGCAATTACAAAGTCAATGCTTAAAACTATCGCTAACTACTTTACAGTATAATACAACTATTGCTGAAGAATTTTATTTTTTAACTCAGAATCGAATTGTTGTGCCTTTAACATTTCAATTTCAAATTTATAAGGTGCTTTCTTATTTTTCTTATCTTCACCGACATAAGGCGTTTCTAAAATTTTAGGAATATCTTTAAAAGCATCATGATGCACTACATAATTAAGTGCATCGAAACCAATGTGTCCGAAACCAATATTTTCATGTCTATCTTTATGCGCGCCTTGTTCATTTTTACTGTCATTGACATGAACCACTTTTATTCGGTCTAAACCAATAATTTTATCAAATTCATTTAATACACCATCAAAATCATCTTTGATATTATACCCTGCATCATGCGTATGACATGTATCAAAACAGATTGATAATCGATCATTATGTGTGACACCATCAATGATTTGAGCAATTTCTTCGAACGTGCGTCCTACTTCAGAACCTTTTCCAGCCATAGTTTCCAATGCAATACGCACATCATTATCATGAGTTAAAACTTCATTTAACCCTTTGATAATTTGTTGAATGCCCTTCTCAGCACCAGCACCAACATGGGCACCTGGATGCAGAACGATGTCTTTGGCACCAAGTGCTTGTGTACGTTCTATTTCATTTTGAAGGAAGTCTACACCTAACTGAAAAACTTCGGGCTTTGTAGTGTTTGCAATGTTGATAATGTATGGTGCATGAACCACTAGATTAGATAAACCATATTTATTCATAACTTCGTGGCCTTTTTCAATATTTAGATCTTCAATGCTTTTTCGTCGCGTGTTTTGAGGTGCACCTGTATAAATCATAAATGTTGATTCACCTAATTTATGCGCTTCTTCAGCAGAGCCTTCTAACATTTTTTTCCCACTCATTGATACATGTGATCCAATTAACATGATGTTCACCTAACCTTTTTTATTATTTTTTCGTTGCTGTCTATTTTGTCTCTTACTAAATTGTTTTCTTTCTTGTCTTTTCATTCGTTCAACTTCTTGTTTAAATTTCTTCTTATAACCTGGTTTTACTTTATTTTTAGTCTTACTACGTACTTTATGTTTGACTTCGTTTGTTAAGTGGTCATCTTTTCTTTCACGTTTACGTCGTGTGTTATGCGCTTTAATTGGTGTTAATTCATTATGTTTTACATCAACATTTTCAAAATGGTAGCCTTTATCCTCAATTAACGTAATTAGATTCTCTTCATCAGGACTATAAAGTGTGATTGCTACACCTTTATAGTTACCTCTACCTGTTCTACCAACACGGTGAGTGAAAAAGTCAATATCTTTAGGTACGTCAAAATTAATAACATGACTAACGCCTTCAATGTCTATACCTCGAGAAGCTAAATCACTTGCGATTACAAATTGAAACTCTAAATTACGTATACGTTTCATTTGTTGCTTACGCTCTCTTGGTGTTAAACCTCCGTGTATCATGCCAACTTTAATTCCAGCAGCATTGAGTGAATTTGCCAGTTCATCCGCATTATCTCTACTATTACAGAAAACGATACATAGGTATGGATTTAAAATATCGATTAATTGAAGTGTTTTATCTACTTTTTCAGTTCCTTTAGTTGGAATTAAATAGAATTCAATATTTTTTTTATTTTGAGACTTGGAATCCACTTCTACATATTCCGGATTACTTAGATATTTATTTAAAAATGGTTGTAATGATTTAGGAATCGTAGCACTGAAAACTGCTATATGTGCATTTTCATCTAGGCGTGAAGCAATTAAATCTACATCTTCGATAAGGCCTAAGTCAATCATTAAATCAGCCTCGTCAACAACGAGGTATGATGCCAAATGCGCATGTAAATGACCACTTTGAGCTAAATCATTAATTCTAGTCGGTGTTCCAATGACTAATTGAGGTTGATTATTAGTTCGTTGTCTATCTTTTTCAATATCTGTACCACCTATAAAAAGGCTTACCTTAACCCCTTGTTTAAAACGAGCTAAATGACTAGCTGCTTGATATAATTGCTGCGCTAATTCTCTAGTTGGCGCTACCACAATAGATTGAGGTTCTTTGTTTTCTTCGTCTATTTTATCCATAAGTGGTAATAAAAATGCATGTGATTTTCCTGTACCTGTTTGGGATTGACCTATTAAATTGACGCCTTTTTTAATTCTTGGAATTATTCTATTTTGTATTTCAGTTGGTTTATCAAATTTTAAGTCTTTAATTGCTTCTATAAGTTTTGAGTCTAAATTAAATAATTCAAATGGGTGAGTTGCCATCGATTTGGCCTCCTTAAAATATTCAGTTGAAGTTGTTTTAGTCCAATTTACATGTAGTTGAATGGATCGGTATTGATATTAGAAGCATCAATTGGAAAATCTATACTTTCATCATATAGCCATTGTTCTAATAATTCTTTAAGTCCCTCTCTCATCACATACTCACTGTAATGATTGATATCTAAAATGGTCATACCATACGTTTGTGCATCAAGTGCATCGTGGTGTTTAACATCTCCAGTTATAAAGATGTCTGCGCCTTTGTTAAATGCAAGTGCCTCATAACCAATTCCCGCACCGCCGATGATAGCTACTTTTTGGATACGTTTATTAGCATCGCCTGTGTATCGAACACTTGGGATATCAAGTTCATGTTTTACAAATTTTACAAAGTCTGTTAATGACATCGCATCTTCTAAAATGCCAATTTTGCCAAGACCATAATTTGCCGTTTTAGTCATTTTAATAAAATCATAGACAGGCGTTTCATAAGGATGATTGTCGATAATTGCTTTTTCAGCTAATGCATACTGGCTAGCTTTAATCATAAATTCAATTTTAACTTCATTTACATATTCTATGTTATTCAGCTGACCTAGATGTGGATTAGCATTTCCTACAGGTTTAAATTGGCCTTTACCTTCAGTTTCATAAAAACAATACTCATAATTACCTTCTTTGGCAAGTCCATGTTGATCAAGACGATCTTTAAAGTTTTCTACATTATCCTTAGGTATATATGTTTGAACTTTATAATACGTTTCATTCTCTTGATTTAAAAATTGTATATCTTGCAATTTTAATTTATTAGCCAACATTTGGTTAACACCGTAAACGTAATTGTCAAGATTTGTGTGCAACGCAATAAGGTTGATATTGTGACGAATTATTTTTTGAATTAATTGACCATAGCCATCATCAATGATTGATTTTACCCCTTTAAAAATTAAAGGATGGTGAGCGATAATCGTATTATAGCCTTTGTCGATAGCTTGGTTAACGATTGCATCTGTACAATCCAACGTCGTTAATATACCATTGATTTCAGATTCATGATTACCTATGAGTAATCCAACATTGTCCCAATTCTCAGCTGTCTCTAATGGCACATGTGTATCGATAATAGACATTAATTGTTTAATTTTCATTATTTAACACCTCTGTAATTAATGATATATCCTTATCTATCTCTTTAAGTCTCTCATGATGTAACTCTGAATTCAATTGATTACGAATGTGATTTAAGGCTTCTAATTCATGACGCCATTTTTTATAAAATATTTCATTTTTATTTTGTAATAATTTCGGCCCAAATTTTAATTCTTTTTTGTCTAAATGATCCTGATGATCCATATGCGCTGCAACCACAATTTCATAGATATGTCCTTTCTCTTCCATAATGACTTCTTCTATAATTTGGTAATTCAGTGTCATGAGCGTGTATCTTAATACTTCAGTTTGAATATTACTTTGTAAGATTAATCTAGGACCATTTGCTAAATGAATGCGCCCTTCATTCAATATCCTTGCTATAAGCGGACCACCCATGCCACAAATGGTTATATTTTGAATAGATTCATTCTGACGAAGTACACTTAATCCGTCCCCTAATCGAACATCGATAACATCATTGAGCTGATTTTCTGACACATTCTTTTTCGCTGCTTCAAAAGGCCCTTTTATGACTTCACCTGCAATAGCATGTGTAATTAGACCATGTTGAATCGCATAGATAGGAAGATAGGCATGGTCTGAACCAATGTCGGCTAAGTTTCCTGGAACAAGATAGTTGCACACAGTAGTTAATCTTTGGTTTAAAGTTATCATAGATATCTCCTTTACTATAAAAAGAGACTGGGACAAAGTTAAGTGTCTCAGTCTAGCATTTTTCTAAAGCACATTATAGTAACACCTATAACAAAGTGTAATCATTACTAATCCAACGCGTTTATAAGTGTTCAATCTATAATGAGCAATGAAAAATAAATCAATTTAAACTCGAATTATTTTATTTATTAATCCATAAAGTCTTTTAGTCGCTTGCTACGACTTGGGTGTCTAAGCTTTCTTAAAGCTTTCGCTTCAATTTGACGAATTCTTTCACGCGTAACTCCAAAGACTTTACCAACTTCTTCAAGTGTTCGCGTTCTACCATCATCTAAGCCGAAACGTAATCGTAGAACATTCTCTTCACGATCAGTAAGTGTATCTAATACATCTTCAAGTTGTTCTTTTAATAGTTCATATGCAGCATGATCAGATGGACTTTGCGCTTCTTGGTCTTCGATGAAATCACCTAAATGACTATCATCTTCTTCGCCAATTGGTGTTTCAAGAGATACCGGTTCTTGAGCAATTTTAAGAATTTCGCGTACCTTTTCTGGTGGTAAGTCCATTTCTTCCCCAATTTCTTCAGGTGCTGGATCACGACCTAAATCTTGTAATAATTGTCTTTGAACACGAATTAATTTATTGATAGTTTCAACCATGTGTACTGGAATTCTGATTGTACGGGCTTGGTCAGCAATCGCTCTAGTAATTGCTTGTCTAATCCACCAAGTAGCATATGTTGAGAATTTAAACCCTTTACTAAAGTCGAATTTCTCTACTGCTTTGATTAATCCCATATTACCTTCCTGAATTAAATCAAGGAATAACATGCCACGGCCTACATATCTTTTTGCAATACTTACAACAAGACGTAGGTTAGCTTCTGCTAAACGAGACTTAGCAATTTCATCACCTTGCTCAATACGTTTCGCGAGTTCAATTTCTTCTTGAGCACTAAGTAGATTTACTCGCCCGATTTCTTTTAGATACATTCTGACAGGGTCATTTATTTTAACGCCAGGAGGAGCACTTAAATCATTAGGATTTAATTTCTCATCAGTATCTGAGCTATCTTTCTCATTTACTAAACTGATATCATTATCATTTAATTGGTCAAAGAAATCGTCCATTTGATCAGAATCCATGTCGAAATTTTGTAATTTTTCGGCTATTTCTTCATGGCTAAGGTGACCTTCCTTTTTCCCTTTTTCAATTAATTGTTTTTTAACATCTTCTAATGTTAATGTCGGATCTATTGTTTGTTTTTTAATTTTAACTTGGTTATCAGACATGAAAAGGCCTCCCAATAGTAATATATGCTTTCAAACAAGATATTTAATTATATAATATTTCAATATAATAAGAAAAGTATTAATAAAAATTCATAACAATGGTAACATTTCATATTCAATATTTGAATGTTAAATACTAATTTGTTTTCAAAACTACTACATTCGTTAAATATTACTTATGTTCCATTTCTACCCGTTAAAAACGCATAATAACCATTATACAATAATGGTTATTAAATAGAAATACAATTTATATGATTTGTTAAAACCTGTATGCTTCAAATACGTATTTATTTTAATAATGATGTTACATTCTTGCTTTATTTTTATTAACGATTTGCTCTAAATAATATTTTTGTAATTCTACATCACCTAGTCGCGATGCTTCGCGCAACTTATGATTTAATTCTTCAATGGTGTCACCATATTTAGCTTCATTTATAACATTCATATAATCTTCAATTTCGCTATCATATGGTTCTTCATTTAAATCATAATTGTCTAATGCAATAATTGCATCTCTTAAATCATCGTTGTCTGTGTATAATATCATATCACTTATCGAATATTTGTCATTTTCTGCGTAAAATTCTTCTAAAATACTATAGATGCGCTTGAAAAATTGATTGCTAAAATCGTCGCTTTCAAGTTGCTTATGATAATTTAAAAACAAATCTTTATCGTGCATAAAATGTTTAAGTAGCGCTCTCTCAGCACTCTCTTGCTTTGATAAATTTGAGAACATTGCATTTACGTTTTGTTGAATCTCACTATCATACGATTGATAATCGTTAAAATAAGGGTCATTCTGAACATATTGCTGTTGGCCTAATACATTACCATTTAATGTACTAGGATCTACGTTAAATATATTAGCAACATCTTTAATGACTTTATTTTGTAATATTTGTGAATTCATCATTGCAATGTCTTGTGTAACTTCTTTAAGGTAACGTTCATAAGCTAAATCATTATTAGTAATTTCGTCTTTATGTCGATTTACTTTATATAAAATAAATGATTTCTTTTCATTATTAACATATTCTAGAAATTTTTCATTACCATATTTTGTAATATATTCATCTGGGTCCATGTCTTTAGGTAATTGAACCACAAAAACATTTAACCCTTGTTGAAGAAGGTGTTGTCCTGTTTTAATCGTTGCTTCTTGCCCTGCGAAATCACCATCAAACATTAGTGTTATATGAGATGTTAATTTCTTGAGAACGGTTATGTGTTCATCTGATAGCGCTGTACCCATACTAGCAATAACAGGTTTTAAGCCGGAAGAATCAGATTTTATAACATCCATAAATCCTTCAAGTAAAATGGCTTCGTCATTTTTACGTATATATTTTCTAGCTTGATCAAGATTATACAATAATCGTCTTTTTTGAAATATCGGTGTTTCCGGACTGTTTAAATATTTAGGCTCTTGATTATTGTGCGTTCTGCCAGAATAGCCAACGATACGACCTTGCGCATTTTTTAATGGAAACATAATGCGATCTCTAAAATGATCAAAATAGCTAAAATTTTCTTCGTTTCGAGATAGAAGGCCTGCTTCATATGCGAGTTCAATATCATAACCTTTTTGTTGTAAAAAGTCATGACAGAAATGCGTGTGATTCGGTGCATAACCTATTCCACGCGCTTTAATAAGTTCTTCAGTAAAGCCTCTATTTGTCAAATAGTTTAAGGCGTCTTCACCTTCAACCGTTTTAAGTAGAGCATACTGATAATACTCATTCATTAATTCATGCATCTCTATCATAGCTAAGTCATCAGACGCAATTTGACTTGTATAGTCACTTGAATTGCCAATGTCAACAGATATATTTAGACGTTCACCTAGTTCTTTAACAGCCTCTACGAATGATAAATCTTTAATTTCTTGTGTAAATTGAAAGACGTTGCCACCTTTTTTACACCCAAAACAATGGCAAATTTGTTTATCTTCAGAAACAGTGAATGAAGGGGTCTTTTCATCATGAAAAGGACACAAACCGATGTAATTGCGTCCTCTTTTTTCTAATTTTACATATTCACTTACTAAATCCAAAATATCTGTTTTATCTTTAATTTCATTAATTACTGATTGTTCAATGCGCAAAGTACATCACCCATAAATATTTATCATAATATTATACATTTTTAAAGTTTAAATTGAAACTATTTTGATTAACGTTCTATTATATTAATAACGTCATTGGCAGTTTCTTCAATTGCTTTATCGGAAACATCAATCACAGTGCATCCGATTTTGTTGACGATATCTTCGAAATATTTAATCTCTTCTTTAATACGCAACTCATTTGCATATCTCGCTGAATCTCCTAGTCCCAGTTGTTTTAAACGTTGTTTTCTTATACGATTTAACTTTTCTTCGCTAATTCTTAACGCGATACATTTCGCTGGATCTATCTCAAATAACATGTCTGGAGGTGTTATTTCAGGTACTATTGGAACATTCATCACTTTATAACTCTTATGGGCTAAGTATTGTGATAACGGCGTTTTTGAGGTTCTAGAAACACCAATTAATACGATATCAGCTTTAGGTAGACCCTTAGAATCTTTGCCATCGTCATACTTTACGGCAAATTCAATCGCATCAATTTTTTTGAAGTAAGCATCATCCAAACGATGTACTCTACCAGGTTGATTATATGGATTTTCTTCAAATGCTTCTTTCAAATATTCCATTAATGGTCCCATAATATCAATAGAGCGTAACTGATTGGAATCGATTTTGCTTTCCATATATGTTTTCATTTCTGGTTTTACTAATGTATAAACGATAATTGCTTCTCTATCATTCGCTACTTGAATAACCTCATCTATATCTTCCTTAGTTTCAATATATGGATATCTTAAAAAATCATGTTTGCATTCTTTTGGATTAAATTGTGAAATACACGCTCTAGCTACTAATTCAGCAGTTTCTCCAATTGAATCAGATGCGATGATTATCTTTATATTTTCCATCGTTTTACCACCTATTCTTTAAATAATGATACAAATAAATTTGCGATTGTTGTTTTTGATACTCTACCTGTTACTTGATATTTATGATTACCTTTACTTCTAACAATTGGTATTGAATCAATTTCTTTTTCTATCATTTGATCTGCTGCATAAATGATAAGTTCATCTTCTTCAAGATAAGTTAAATTTGGCATTCTAGACATGTTAACACTGATTGGCATGGTATGAATATCTTCACCAATCATAGATGCACGTAACAAGTCTTTTCTAGAACAAACACCAATAAAATCATTGTGTTCGTTAATAATAAATAAGGTACTAGCATCTTCTAAGAAGATCGTACAAATAGCATCATAAACAGACATATCCTCTTTTACAATGACTGGTGGAGACATATAGTCTCTAACAACATATTGACGTAATTTATCAGTCATTAACTTGTTTTTAGATTTGCCAGAATAATAATACCCCACTCGAGGTCTAGCCTCTAAAAATCCTGACATTGTTAAAATTGCTAAATCAGGTCTCAAAGTAGCACGTGTCAAGTCTAGTTTTTCGGCAATGTGTTCCCCGGTAATAGGTCCTCCACTTTTGACTATCTCAATAATTTGTTCTTGTCTTTTACTAAGTTCTATAGGTCTTCACCCCTTTATTGTTCACGTCTATTATACCTATTTATTATTGTACCTACAAATACATATAATTTCTTGCTATTAAATAATCAATCTATTAAACTAATGGTAAGCGAGTTAAGGATGGTGTAAGCTTAACAACTTCAATTTGGCTAATCGTAAAAT
Source organism: Staphylococcus sp. GDY8P47P (assembly GCF_016892225.1). Classification (NCBI taxonomy): domain Bacteria; kingdom Bacillati; phylum Bacillota; class Bacilli; order Caryophanales; family Staphylococcaceae; genus Staphylococcus; species Staphylococcus sp. GDY8P47P. The sequence continues at coordinate 99,449 of NZ_JAFENV010000014.1, forward strand.
TTGATAAAAGTGAGTGGCTACACTAAATTGGGTGGAACCGCGGGTTATTAAGTTATCAACTATATTTAATTGATATAGTGAAATAAATTAACTCGTCCCAAGATAATGATAAATGTGATATTTTCATTTATTTATTGTCTTGGGGCGTTTTTATGTATTTAATAAGGAGAGATTATATGGTTAAAGATATGGAAACAATTGTATCATTAGCAAAACACAGAGGATTTGTTTTTCCTGGTAGTGATATTTATGGTGGATTATCAAACACGTGGGATTATGGCCCATTAGGTGTTGAATTAAAAAATAATGTTAAAAAAGCATGGTGGCAAAAGTTCATCACACAATCACCATTTAACGTAGGTATTGATGCAGCGATTTTAATGAACCCAAAAACATGGGAAGCATCAGGTCATTTAGGTAACTTTAATGATCCTATGATTGATAATAAAGATAGTAAAATCCGTTATCGTGCCGATAAGTTAATTGAAGATTACATGCAAAATGAAAAAGGTGATGAAAACTTTATCGCCGATGGTTTAAGTTTTGATGAAATGAAACGTATTATTGACGATGAAGGTATCGTTTGTCCTGTAAGTGGTACTGCTAATTGGACAGATATTCGTCAATTCAATCTTATGTTCAAAACCTTCCAAGGTGTTACCGAAGATTCTACAAATGAAATTTTCTTACGACCTGAAACTGCACAAGGTATTTTTGTAAATTACAAAAATGTTCAACGTTCAATGCGTAAAAAACTACCATTTGGTATTGGTCAAATTGGTAAATCATTCCGTAATGAAATTACACCAGGTAACTTCATCTTCAGAACTAGAGAATTTGAACAAATGGAATTGGAATTCTTCTGTAAACCAGGTGAAGAAATTGAATGGCAAAATTATTGGAAAACATTTGCTAGCCAATGGTTAAAAGATTTAAATATTAACGAAGAAAATATGCGCCTACGTGATCATGACGAAGAAGAATTATCACACTATTCAAACGCAACTACAGATATTGAATATCGCTTCCCATTTGGTTGGGGTGAATTATGGGGTATCGCAAGCCGTACTGATTTTGACTTGAAAAAACACAGTGAACATTCAGGCGAAGATTTCAAATACCATGATCCTGAAACAAATGAAAAATATGTGCCATATTGTATTGAACCATCATTAGGTGCAGACCGTGTTACATTAGCATTCTTATGTGACGCATATGAAGAAGAAGGCGTTGAAGGAAGTAAAGATTCACGAACAGTATTGCACTTCCACCCTGCCCTTGCACCATATAAAGCTGCAGTTTTACCATTAAGCAAAAAATTATCTGAAGATGCGATTAAAATCTTCGAACAATTAAGTTCTAAATTTGCAATAGACTTCGATGAATCTCAATCAATTGGTAAACGTTACCGTAGACAAGATGAAATTGGTACGCCATATTGTATTACATTTGACTTTGATTCATTAGAAGATAATCAAGTAACAGTGCGTGACCGTGACTCTATGGAACAAGTACGTATGCCTATTTCTGAATTGGAAACGTTCTTAGCTGAAAAAGTTGCTTTCTAACTATAATTATATAAAGTACAAAACCCACCTCAAATCATTTTTTGAGGTGGGTTTTTGTATTTATATTGGAAGATTTATCAATATTCAATTCGTTTCAATTGATTGATTAACTTTTGACCTTTAAAGTACATACCTGCATATTCTTTGTATATTAATAGAAGCAGTTCCGACATTTCATCCAGAATACCTTGACTAATATTAAATTGATTCATTTTATCTATAGGTAATTTTTGTAAGACATCTAATAAATATAATGTTTTGTTAGATATACGTAAAGCATGTGGATCTCTATATAATTCTGATTCAAGAATCGTTCCATCATAAACAAAACTATATGCAGCTAATTGTGATTGATCATAACTACCTGAAATAGCTGAATGATTAAAAAATGCTGTAAAACCGAAGAGATTCATACATTTTAACATTACTATAATGGACATAAGTTGCGCTGAATTTCCAGATGAAATTTTTTCGAGTACAAAGTGTAACAGTTTATAATGGAATGGAGAAATGTCATCACTATCCATTGAACGCTCAATGGCCTCAACACACAATGTTGCATAGCTGCTATTAAATATATCCAACCGTAGATCGTAATATTGATTAATTACATCCACTGAACTTAAAGTCCCCATACCTTTCCATTTATTATAAATAAATAAGCCATACACAAAGAGTTGCGTATGGGCTTGTAAACCTGTTTTTGATTTTTTGGCTCGTCTAACCATCAATGGTATTTTGGCACCATGCTCGTTTAAAATTGTAATAATTTTATCAGATTCTCCGTAATCTACGGATTTTATAATGATTCCCTTTTGTTTTTCGAGCATAGTATCACGACCCTTCTAACTTCGATCCATTAATCTTGATCTTCGATATATCCCATTTGACGGATGAAATTAACTTTATTACGCCAATCTTTCTGAACTTTTACCCAAAGTTCTAAATACACTTTTGAGCCTAATAACATTTCGATATCATGTCTTGCTCTTTTACCTACTTCTTTTAATTTTTTGCCACCCTTTCCGATGACTATACCTTTTTGTGAATCTCTCTCAACGAAAATAGTAGCTTCTACTCTGACACGTTCTTCACTCTCTTTAATCATTCTATCTACATTAACGCCGATTGCATGAGGAATTTCTTCACTCGTTAAATGTAAAATCTTTTCACGTATAATTTCACTTACAACAAACTGTTCAGGGTGATCTGAAATTTGATCGTCCGGATAATACTTTGGACCTTCAGGTAAATAACGTTTCAGTACATCTATAAAGTGATCGACATTCAATCCTTCTAATGCGGAGATTGGCACGATTTCAGTGAAATCCATATATTGTTGATATTGTTCTATTCTAGGCATTAAAGCATCTGGGTGTACTAAATCAATTTTATTTAGCACTAAGAAAACTGGCGTTTTAACGTTTTTTAGCATTTCCATGATATATTCATCGCCACGCCCAATTTCTTCATTTACATTAACCATGAACATGATTGCATCAATTTCAGATAATGTATTTTTAGCAACACGCATCATATAATCACCTAATTTGTGTTTAGGTTTATGAATGCCAGGTGTATCTAAGAAGATGATTTGCGCATCGTCTCGAGTCATTACACCTTGGATTTTATTACGTGTAGTTTGAGCTTTATCAGACATAATTGCAATTTTATGTCCGATTACTCTATTCATAAATGTAGATTTACCTACATTGGGTCTTCCTATAATTGATACAAATCCTGACTTATGTTCTGTCATCTATTCTAAATCCTTTCCTGAAAAGCCATGTGGTAACAATTCGCCCACAGTTGACTCAAGTAATTCCCCTTTATGATTTGTCATATATACTGGCATATCATCATCACATAATTCTTTAAGAACTTGTCTACATGTTCCGCAAGGTGATGATGGCTTTTCAGCATCAACCGTTACAGTTATTGATTCAAAGTCACCAGGTCGATAACCTTCAGATATGGCTGCTACTAAACTTGAACGTTCGGCACAAATTGTAGCAGGATAGGCAGCATTTTCAACGTTGGCACCATAAAATGTTCGACCATCTTTAGTCTTTAAATAAGCACCTACTTTAAATTGACTATATGGCACGTATGCCCGACTTTGTGCTTCTCGTGCCTCTTGAAAATAATGTGATTGATAACTCATCAAAACATCCCCTTTAATATTAAAAAATATGTGGTAAAAAAATAACTAATCCAGTTATTAATGCGAAAATTGATGCTAACATAACACTAAACGCAGCAATATCTTTAGCTTGCTTAGCAAGTTCATGATAGTCACTTGTGACTAAATCAACTACACATTCTATTGCAGTATTAACTGCTTCTATCGTAAGTACTAAGAAGATAGCCAATATTATAAATAACCATTCAGTTGCACTTAATTGGCAGATATAACCTAAAATGATAGTTATAATCGCAATTACAATATGTAGTAAATAATTATGATCTTTAAGAAGAAGTGTTTTAAACCCATCAAACGTATATTTGAAACGCTTTAATTGCTTAATCTCTAGTCAATCCATATGCATTTAATATTGTCTCTTGACGTCCAAACATTTCTTTTTCATCTTCTTCGTTCATATGATCATAACCTAGTAAATGTAAAAATCCATGTAGTGCTAGAAAACCTAATTCTCTTTCAAAAGAATGGCCATATGAATCAGCTTGGTCTTTAGCTACATCTGTACAGATGATGATATCTCCAAGAACCCTTGGCATGTCTAAACCAATAATTTCAGGCTCATCTTCTTCAAGTGCAAACGAAATTACATCAGTTACTTTATCTTTATCTCGATATGTTTTATTGATTTCTTGAATTTCACTCTTATCAACAAAAGTAACAGAAAGCTCAGCGTCTTCTTCGATTTGTTCTTGTTCTTTAGCAAAATTAAGTAAGTCATCAATTTGTTGATACCAAGTTTCTTCTACAAGGTCTGTATGATCATTAAAATCAATTGTAAACATTTAATTGTCTCCTTCATAGCGATCAATTATTTTACTTACTAATGGGTGTCTTACAACATCACTTTGATCTAATTGCATAATATTAATTCCTTTAACCCCATGTAATTTTTTGACTGCTTCTTTTAATCCACTTTTGACGCCTTTAGGTAAATCAATTTGGGTTTGATCTCCTGTAACTACCATTTTAGAGCCAAATCCTAATCGTGTTAAGAACATTTTCATTTGCGCATGCGTTGTATTTTGAGCTTCATCTAAAATGACAAAAGCATCATCAAGTGTACGGCCACGCATATAGGCTAATGGTGCAATTTCGATTGCGCCTCTCTCGATAAATCTTGCAGTTTGTTCTCTACCCAATACTGTATTTAATCCATCATAAAGAGGTCTCAAATAAGGATCTACTTTTTCTTTTAAATCACCAGGCAAAAATCCTAGAGACTCCCCAGCTTCTACAGCAGGTCTTGTTAATACAATACGTTTAACTGCACCTTTTCTAAGTTGTTTAGCTGCATACACCACCGCTAAAAATGTTTTACCCGTACCTGCAGGCCCAATTCCAAAGACTAGGTCATTGTTTTTCATAGCATTAATGTATAATCTTTGGCCCATCGTTTTTGCTCTTATCGTCTTTCCAAAAGCATCTTTTGTAATCTCTTCATCATATAAATCGATGAGATGATGTATCGTATCATTTTCAGCCATTTTTATAGCAGCTTCAACATCTTTTAAAGTTATGGTGTTGCCCATTTCAATGACTTTTAATAAATTTTTAAGAACTAATTCTGATTTTTCTACAAGCTCTAATTTTTGACCTTTAACTGCTACTTCTTGGCCACGAGCATGTATTTCGACATCAAACGCTTCCTCAATCGCATTAATATGTTCATCATTATTACCTAACAGTGCTTGAGAATGATTAATGTCGTCTATTTGAATTATTCCTGGCATATAAGCGCTCCTTTTCACTAAAACAATGTATATATTTAGATTATATTAGTTCACTTATGTTTTAAAAATAAAACATGATGTCTAAATCTTTAAAAAGCTAAGATTTAAGTTACTTTAGTAAATTAACTTTCATTTAAATTTTACTAAAGTCTGTTAAAGTATACAAATTTATTTGGCTTAGTGTGCTTTTTTTATTAAATTGTAGTATAAGCTTTTAATATTTATTAGAAAAATAACCCGAAAATCATGTGAAAATGAATTTCGGGTTAAAATATTAATTATAATTGCTTAGGTTTATTGAGAATTTCTTGCCAAAGAATACCATTGACGACTGGATCATTATCGAATTGAAATTTTTGATGTGTCATATCTTGTTCAATTAACTTACTATTTAACAATTGCTTCAATCTATAACGTTTAGTACGTTCAGATAGATTTTTATCATTAATAATCGCTCTTGCTTTATTTTCAATTCTTGTAAGTTGCTTTTCTTTTTCACGATCAATTTCTGAGCGTACATTATATAAGTCGTCTACGAGTTGTTTTTCAAGTTCTTTTTTCAGATGATTAACATCTCTAGTACGCTCTCTTGTATTGGTTGATTGGCGCGCTTCCCTTTCAAATCTATTACGTTGCCTAGTTGAACGCTCTAATTCTTCAGGTACACTTTCCTCAATAATTTCTTTTTCAAGTTCTTTATCTTGATAAACGCGTTTTGATTCTTGTTGTGCGGTTTTCTTTTGTTGTTTAGAGGGCTCATCATCATTAGTAAATTCTTTTTCTAATTCACTAAATGCTTCTTCTATTTGCTCAAAGAAACCTTTCCCTTGCGTCTCTTTTTTATCAGACGTTGTTGGCTTATGTTGTGGTGGTCTCTGATTTTTTCTTTGCTCATGACTCTTATCCCTCATCGCACTAATACCTGTTACAATAATGGATATTATAAAAATTATAATACCAATATTCATCTAATCACCCCTTAACATTTACTTTGGTGATTCATCTTCATTTTGTTCAGTACGTTTATTTATCGCATTTCTCATACCAGTGTCAGCTTCTACATTTTTTAGGTTGTAGTAATCTTTGACACCCATATTACCTTCACGTAAAGCTTCTGCCATTGCAAGTGGCACTTCAGATTCAGCTTCAACCACTTTAGCACGCATTTCTTGAACACGCGCTTTCATTTCTTGTTCTGAAGCTACGGCCATAGCACGGCGTTCTTCGGCTTTCGCTTGCGCAATATTCTTATCTGCAAGTGCTTGTTCTGTTTGTAAGTCAGCACCAATATTTTTACCAATATCTACGTCAGCTATATCGATAGATAAAATTTCGAACGCAGTACCTGAATCAAGACCTTTACTTAAGACAGTCTTAGAAATGTTATCAGGGTTCTCTAGTACTTGTGTATGATGCTCACTTGAACCAATAGTAGAAACAATACCTTCACCTACACGAGCAATGATTGTTTCTTCTCCTGCACCACCAACTAAACGAGAGATGTTGGCGCGTACTGTAATTCTAGCTTTCGCTTTTACTTCTATACCATTCATTGCTACACCAGTTATAAACGGTGTTTCAATTACTTTAGGATTAACAGACATTTGAACAGCTTCTAATACGTCACGTCCAGCCAAGTCAATCGCTGCACCACGTTCGAATGGTAAGTTAATGTCTGCACGTTGAGCGGCTATATTCGCATCGACGACTCTATCGACATTACCACCCGCTAAATAATGTGATTCTAATTGATTTGTTGTAAGGTTTAAACCAGCTTTATGTGCTTTAATTAATGGACCAATTACCTTACGTGGAGATACTCGACGTAATCTCATACCTACCAATGTTCCAATACCTACTTTAACTCCAGCAGCAATTGCAGATATCCAAAGTCCTACTGGAACAAATGAGAATAGCACTAATAATGCAATAACAATAATAACTGCAATCACTATAATGCCTAATCCAAACATTTAACCACTCCTTTATGTGTTTTCAATTTCTCTAACAACAACTCTAGATCCTTCTACCTCAAGAATTTTAACTTCTTTATTTCTTAAAATGAAAGCGCCATCTGATACGGCATCTATTCTTTCATTATCAAGCGTTATAATTCCTGCAGGTCTTAAATCTGTCACAGTACGAGCTGTTTGACCAACTAAATGAGAACGATCATCGTGAGATCTATATCCTGCTTCTGAATTAGTAGAATCTTTTAACACAACTTTATCTAAAAATGGAATTTTCCTTTTAAACCATTTCACTAATATCACCCATTCAATAATTGCCAATATTGATGCAATCACAACATTTAATAGCATTAAAAGAATGTTATCTCCTAACATAATGATGCTAAGTATAATCAATGATATGCCAATAATACCTATGACTGCACCAATGACAAATAATTCGATAATAACGAGTATTGCTCCAACGAAGAATAGCAATACAGAAATAAGATTAACATCACCGTTAATTAAAAAGCCGAGGAAGAGAATTAAAAGTGCAAGCATTGCGATAATTCCTGCAAAATTAATACGCTTCGAATACAATTGATATAAAAAGCCTAAAAAAATGATACACGTTAATATAAGTGATATTAATGGACTCGTTACAATCTGAGATAGATTATTGAATAAATGATTAGTAGTTAAAATGGAATTGATAACTGTATGTATCGCATTGAAATAGTTCACAATTTCACCTCGCTCTCAATTCCGATTATACATGAATACACTTCGTTATAATAGTGATAGTAGACGCTTTAATATAAAAAAACTCTCGACTAGTTTAACTAATCGAGAGCATATATATAATTAATATTCTTGTTGAGGGAGTCAACAGAGTTATTAATTATTTGAATTTACGTTTACGTGCAGCTTCTGATTTCTTTTTACGTTTTACGCTTGGTTTTTCGTAAAATTCACGTTTACGTACTTCTTGGATAGTACCACTTTTAGATACTGAACGTTTAAATCTACGTAATGCATCTTCAAGTGATTCATTTTTACGTACTACTGTTTTAGACATCTGTATTTCCCTCCCTCCAAATATCAACGGAACTTTAAAGTCAATACATAGTAATATACAACTATGCTTTACTTAGTATAATATATGAATTTATTATGGTCAATTCCAAATTATTATAATTTTTAAAAATTATAATAATACGCCTTCTTCAGACTTGTTTGTTGCGTGTTCTACAATTCTAACAACTTTACCTGTATTAATAGGATAATCAGCTTTAACGATTTTTACTTTTACAATTTGTCCGATTAAAGAATCATTACCCTCAAATTGAACTTTCATATAGTTGTCAGCGTAACCAACTAATGTACCTTCTACTTCGCCAGCTTCTTCAGGAATCACTTCTAAAACTTCGTCTTCAAATTTAGATGCATATTCTTTAGCTAATTGATCACTTAACGCGATTAATTTGTGCACACGGTCATTTTTGATAGATTCGTCAATTTGATCATCCATACGCGCTGCAGGCGTACCAATTCTAGCTGAATATGGGAAAACGTGTAATTCAGAAAATTTGTGTTTAACAATAAAGTCATAAGTTTCTTGGAATTCCTCTTCTGTTTCTCCTGGGAATCCTACAATCACATCACTTGTAACAGCTAAATCTGGTAACGCATCATGTAATTTTGTGATTCTCTCTGAAAAATGTTCCATAGTATATTTACGTCTCATTCGTTTTAATACAGTATCTGAACCGGATTGTAATGGAACATGTAAATGTCTAACAACTTTATTTGAACGTTTTAAAACATCAATAACTTCATCAGTTAATTGGCTAGCTTCAATAGATGAAATTCTAATTCGTTCAAGACCATCAATTTCTTCTAAATCACGAAGTAACTGTGCTAAATTATAATCTTTTAAATCTTGACCATAACCACCAGTATGAATTCCAGTTAAAACAATTTCTTTATAGCCAGCATTAACTAATTGTGTAGCTTGTTCAACCACTTTTTCAGGATCACGTGAACGCATTAATCCACGAGCCCATGGTATGATACAAAATGTACAGAAATTATTGCACCCTTCTTGGATCTTTAGTGAAGCTCTTGTTCGATCTGTAAAATATGGTACATCTAATTCTTCATATGTACGATTTTTCATAATATTACCAACACCATTAATTGGTTGGCGTTCTTCTCTAAATTGTTGGATGTAGTCCAATAATTTGTGTCTATCTTGCGTACCTACCACTACGTCTACGCCAGGAATTTCCATAATTTCTGCAGAAGATGTTTGCGCATAACATCCAGTCACACATACTACTGCATCAGGATTTTGTCGAATTGCTCTTCTAATGATTTGTCTACTTTTTTTATCTCCAGTATTTGTTACTGTACAAGTGTTGATTACGAAGACGTCTGCATTCGTTTCAAAATCAACTCTATCGTAATCAGCGTCTTTAAATAATTGCCAAATTGCTTCAGTTTCATAATGGTTTACTTTGCAACCTAATGTGTGAAACGCAACTGTTGACATAATATTCACCCCATTAATTCATTTTCATAACTGATAGCACTTAAAGCATAAAGTGGCGCCGTTTCTGCCCGTAAAATTCGAGGTCCTAAACCAACATTAACACTCGTTTCTTTAAGCAGAGAGATTTCTTTCTCTGAAAAGCCACCTTCAGGACCAAATATTAATAAAATACGATCGTTAGTCTTAAATTTTTTCAAGGTTTCTTTAAAAAGACTAACTTCACCACGTTTTGCTTCATCTTCATATGCTAACAAAATATAGTCATAATGATTTATAGTATCACAAATTTCATTTAAATTCGACTTAAAATTGATTTTAGGAATAATTAAACGGTAGCTTTGTTCAGCTGCTTCTTTAATTATCTTTTGCCAACGTTCTAATTTTTTTTGAACTTTATTTGAATTAAGTTTGACTACAGATCTGTCCATTTCTACAGCTATGAAACTATCAGCACCTAATTCTGTTGCTTTTTGAATTAACCATTCATATTTGTCTGCTTTGATTAAGCCACTACATATAGTAACTTGTACAGGTAACTCTGAATTGATATCAATGTGCTCAATCAATTTAATTTCAATTGATTCATTCTCAACAGTAATGATTTCCGATTTAAACACGGTTTTATCTTTAAACGTTACAATAATCTGGTTACCAACTGTATTTCTCATCACATTAGTAATATGATGTATATCTTCCTTATTTGTTATAAAAAAACGCTGACTGTCATCAGCGTTTTGATCGATAAAGTATCTTTGCAAATTATTCACTCACTTTCTGACCTACAATACATACCCAACCATTGTCATGATTTACTGATATAATATCAAATCCTACATGTTCCATTTGATTTAATATTTGTTCATGCTTTTCCTCTATAATTCCTGATGTTATAAAATAACCATCTTCATTTAGAGTATTATAAGCATCTTCAATCATATCTTCAATAATATGAGCTAAAATGTTTGCAATAACAATATCAAATTTTTCTGTTTCATTTTTTAATAAGTTTCCTGGTACAGCTTCAATTGCATCTTCACAATGATTTTTAGCAAAGTTTTCTTTAGCAACGTTAACAGCTAACTCATCAATATCCAGAGCTTTAATCCGTTTTACTCCAAGTAAATGACTGGCAATACTTAAAATACCTGAACCTGTTCCAACATCGATAACGGAATGCTCTGGTTTAACATAGGTTTCAATTGCTTTAAGACACATGCTTGTTGTTGGATGATCTCCAGTTCCAAATGCCATGCCTGGGTCTAATTCAATACACATTTCAGAAGTATCTTCTTTAGTGTATTGTTCCCAACTTGGAACAATTGTGAATTTTTCTGATGCTCTAAAGGGATGAAAATAATTTTTCCATTCATTTTCCCAATCAACTTCAGCTATTGTTTTTTCAGAAAAATTCAATACAGATGAATCAATATTTTCAAGTTTTGTAACATCTGTTTTAATTTTATTTCTTAGAGATTCATCAAACTTTAATTCGTTGAAATAAGCCTTTAATCGAACACCTTTTTCAGGATAATCTTCTTGTTTAAGTTCATAAATTTCGCCGAATTTATCGGCAGGCTGATTAATTAAATCATTAGAATCTTCAATTACAACGCCGTTTGATCCATAATTTTCTAATATATCAGTCGCTAAAGGTTCAACTTCATGGTTTACAACAATCGAAAGTTCTGTCCAGTTCATTTAGTTATTCTCCTTTAAAGAATTTGCGTGCTCTATCTTTAAAATTAGATGGCTGTTCTTCAATTGACTCACCATTTAATTCAGCAAACTCTCTCATAATTTCTTTTTGTCTATCTGTTAATTTTGTAGGTGTAACTACTTTAATATTAACAAATAAATCACCATGACCATATCCATGAACATTTTTAACACCTTTATCTTTTAAGCGGAATTGCTTACCAGTTTGAGTGCCAGAAGGAATAGTTAACATTACGTTTCCGTTAAGTGTTGGAACTTTTATTTCATCACCTAGTGATGCTTGTGGGAAACTAACATTAAGTTTGTAATAAAGATCGTCACCATCACGTTCAAATTTGTCAGACGGTTTTACTCTAAATACGACATATAAGTCACCATGAGGTCCGCCGTTTTCTCCTGGTGTTCCTTCACCGGCAAGTCTGATTTGTTGGTCATTATCTACACCTTCAGGTACAGTTACTTCTAATTTAACTGTTTTATTTTCGGTACCTTTACCATGACAAGTTGGACATGGCTCTTCGAATTCTTGACCTGTTCCATCACATTTTGGACATGTTTGTTGCGTGCGTACACGGCCTAAAATTGTATTTTGTTCTACTGATACGTGACCTGCGCCGTTACAATAACTACATGTTTTTTTACTAGTACCTGGTTTAGCACCATCACCTTTACATGTATGGCATGTCACATCTTTACGAATTGAGATTTCTTTCTTAGTTCCGAAGACAGCTTCTTCAAATTCTAGAGTCATCGTATATTGTAAATCGTCACCTTTTCTAGGTGCATTAGGATCTCTTTGACGTGAACCACCAAAGAATGAGCTGAAGATGTCTTCAAATCCACCTCCGCCAAATCCACTAAAGTCTTGGCCGCTAAATCCTTGGCCACCAAAACCACCTTGAGGTCCATCATGGCCAAATTGGTCATAATTTGCTCTTTTATTATCGTCGCTTAGAACTTCGTAAGCTTCTGAAATCTCTTTAAATTTTTCATCTGCACCCTCTTCTTTATTGATATCAGGGTGATATTTTTTTGATAGTTTGCGATATGCTTTTTTGATTTCATCTTTAGATGCGCTTTTACTTACACCTAAGACTTCATAATAGTCTCTTTTAGCCACGACCATCTCTCCTTAACTTAATTATTTAATATGTTTAAAAGAACGAAGTTATAAAAGAAAAAGTCAAAGCCAATGTTCAATTGACTTTGACTTTTTGGCTTACATTCATAATAGTTTGCTAATATAAGCATACACTATAAACGCTTAGCAATTATTTTTTATCTTCATCATCTTTAACTTCTTTAAATTCAGCATCTTCAACATTACTATCGTTTTGAGTTTGTTGAGCACCATCTTGTGCTTGTTGCTGAGCTTGTTGAGCTTGTTGATATACTTTTGCTGATAAATCTTGAATTACTTTTTCAAGTTCTTCTTTTTTCGCTTTAATATCTTCGATGTCTTGTCCTTCAAGCGCAGATTTTAAAGCATCTTTTTTGCTTTCCGCATTAGATTTATCTTCTTCACTAATATTGTCGCCAAGGTCAGTAATTGTTTTTTCAACTTGGAATACTAAGCTATCTGCTTCATTTCTTAAATCTACTTCTTCACGACGTTTTTTATCTGCTTCAGCGTTTTCTTCGGCATCTTTAACCATACGATCGATTTCTTCATCAGAAAGCGCAGAGCTTGATTGAATAGTAATATTTTGTTCTTTATTAGTACCTAAGTCTTTCGCAGTAACATTTACGATACCATTTTTATCAATATCAAATGTTACTTCGATTTGTGGAACACCACGTGGAGCTGGTGGAATATCAGTTAATTGGAATCTTCCTAATGTTTTGTTATCAGCTGCCATTGGACGTTCACCCTGTAATACGTGAATATCTACTGCTGGTTGGTTATCAGCTGCAGTTGAATAAACTTGAGATTTTGAAGTTGGGATTGTAGTATTACGTTCAATTAACGTATTCATACGTCCACCCATAATTTCAATACCTAATGATAATGGTGTTACGTCTAATAATACAACATCTTTAACATCACCAGTGATAACGCCACCTTGAATCGCAGCACCCATTGCTACAACTTCGTCTGGGTTTACACCTTTATGAGGATCTTTACCGATTTCTTTTTTAACAGCTTCTTGAACTGCTGGGATACGTGTTGAACCACCAACAAGAATAACTTCATCAATTTCAGAAGTTGATAAACCAGCGTCTTTTAATGCTTGACGAGTTGGTTCCATAGTTCTTCTGATTAATGAATCAGCTAATTCTTCAAATTTAGAACGAGTAAGGCTAATTTCTAAATGTAATGGACCACTTTCACCAGCTGAAATAAATGGTAATGAAATTTGAGTTTGTGAAACGCCAGATAAGTCTTTTTTAGCTTTTTCAGCAGCGTCTTTCAAACGTTGTAATGCCATTTTATCTTGAGATAAATCTACGCCATTTTCTTTTTTGAATTCAGACACTAGGTAGTCAATAATTACTTGGTCAAAGTCATCACCGCCAAGTTTATTATCACCAGCAGTTGATAGTACTTCGAATACACCGTCACCTAATTCAAGAATAGATACGTCAAACGTACCGCCACCTAAGTCGAATACTAATACTTTTTGGTCTTGATCAGTTTTATCTAAACCATATGCTAATGCTGCAGCAGTAGGTTCGTTAATAATACGTTCAACTTCTAAACCAGCAATTTTACCAGCATCTTTAGTTGCTTGACGTTCAGCATCATTGAAATATGCAGGAACTGTAATAACAGCTTTATCTACTTTATCTCCTAAATAACTTTCAGCAGTGTTTTTAAGGTTTTGTAATACCATAGCTGAAATTTCTTGAGGTGTATAAGATTTACCTTCAATATCTACTTTATAGTCAGTCCCCATATGACGTTTAATTGATTGAACAGTGTTTGGATTAGTGATAGCTTGACGTTTTGCTACTTCACCAACTTGTGTTTCACCATTTTTAAATGCTACAACTGATGGTGTTGTTCTAGCACCTTCTGGGTTTTGAATTACTTTTGGTTCATCGCCTTCTAATACAGCTACACATGAATTTGTTGTACCTAAGTCAATACCGATTACTTTACTCATAATAAAATTCCTCCAATTTTAAAAATTTTGATATATGGTATTTTCGTCAATTTATTGATTTACTTTTACCATTGATGGTCTTAATACTCTATCTTTTAACTTATAACCTTTTTGTAATTCTTGAGTAATATCACCAGATTTGAAATCTGGATTATCATCTTGAACTACTGCTTGGTGGAAGTTAGGGTCAAAAGCTTGACCTTCTGTTTCAATTTCTTCTAAACCATTATCTTTAAGTGCTCTTAGTAAACTTTCGTGTACCATTTGAACACCTTTTTGAAGTGATTTAAATGATTCATCATCACCTTCAATTTGTAGTGCACGTTCAATATTATCAATCGTTGGTAAAATATCCGTTAAAACACGTTGAGATTGATAAGTTTTATTTGTTTCATTTTCTTTCTGAATTCGT
The DNA here is from genome assembly GCF_016892225.1 of Staphylococcus sp. GDY8P47P. NCBI lineage: Bacteria > Bacillati > Bacillota > Bacilli > Caryophanales > Staphylococcaceae > Staphylococcus > Staphylococcus sp. GDY8P47P. Next base: position 114,691 of record NZ_JAFENV010000014.1, read on the forward strand.
CTTTTATAATTTTCGAATTCAGCGTATAATCTTAAATATTTTTCTTCATTTTCATTAGCTTTTAATTGTAATTGCTGAATTTCTTCATCTTTAGGATCAACTGCAGTTTCTTCAGAACTTTCTTCGTTCGAACTGTCGTTAGATGAATTATCACTATCAGAAGTAGTATCTTCAACATTTTCAACTGTTGATGTTTCTTCGTTCTTTACTTCTTGTTCTTCAGTATATTCAGAATTACTTTTTACTGATTCATCTTTTTCTGTCATTTTTTACCCTCCAATATAATTACAATTAAAATCACCATATTTGGTTAAGTAATTGAATCACATTCTGATAACGCATTGCTGTAGGTCCAATAACCGCAATTTGACCTTTCAATGAATTGTCGAAGTGATATTGACTCGTTACAATCGATATATCACTAAGGCTTTCATCAATCTCTTTTCCAATCTTAACGTTAATATCATTAGTTGAAATTGTCTGTAGTAATTCAGTGATTCTTTCAGATTCTAGATATTGCAAAATTGGTTGAATTGACGAAACATTAGATTCATTTAACGCATCAATTAGTTTAACCTTTCCACCTAAGAAAATGCTATTACTTTGTTTGCTAATATGAGAATTTATCATCTTAACAATGTCATTAATGAATTGATTTTCTTCATTTGAGTTCGCGAAAGAACGAATTTTATCTGATAGTTTAGCGCTTATTTCTATATTATTATTACTAATAAAATTAGAAATGGCGATTAATCTATTGGATGATAACTCAAGTGAAGAATTCAAGTGAAAATGCTCAACATGACCAGAATTATAAATAATTACTAAAATCATGATTGAATCATTTGCCTTAATTAAATGAACATTATTAATCATTTCTTCACTATGTTTTGGACGAACAACTAATGTTGCATAATGAGATTTCATTGATAACTCATTTGCGAAGTAACTTAATGCTGAAGAAATATCATAGTGATTCTCAATCAATAGTTGATTTAAACGTTGTATTTTATTTTTGTTTTGACGAGAGGTTTGTTTTAACAATTGATCGACATAAAGTCTAAACCCTTCTTCGGAAGGTGAACGCCCTGAAGAAGAATGCGTCTTCTCTACAAAGTTCAAATCTTCAAGTTGCTTCATCTCATTCCTTATTGTTGCAGGACTGACATCTAAATGATGTCTATCAATTAAAGCTTTAGAACCTATAGGTTGTCCTAAATCAACATAATCTTCAACAATTGCATTTAAAATGCTTAATTGTCTTTGTGTAATCATGTTTTCACCTCATTAGCACTCTTTTGTCCTAAGTGCTAATTATAATTTATCAAATTGGTCAAAGTAAGTCAACGTTAAAGCCTTACTTTTTTAATTTTTTATTAGTTTAGTAAGAAAGCCTCAAATACTTCGTTTCCTATAACCTTTCCTCTTGGGGTTAGTGAGATATTTCCATTCATTTCAATTAGAAGGTGTCTTGATTTTAAATCTTTAACCGTTTCTCCAAATATTGCATCAAGTGATTGACCAAATTTCAACTCGAAACGTTCGCGATTTACACCTTGATTCATTCTCAGACCTAAAAACATTTCTTCTTCCATCTTTTCATTCAAGGTTGGTCGATTAGAAGTTAGTATAGGCCGTTTGCCATCATTAATTGCATTAATATAATGTTGAACCGGATTTAAATTTGTATAGCGTTCGCCTTCAACGTATCCACTTGCACCTGCTCCAAAACCGTAATATTCTTCGTTTAACCAATACACTTTATTATGTTCAGATTCATGATTCGTTTTAGCAAAGTTAGAAATTTCATATTGCTTAAAGTCGGTTTGACTTAATGCTTTCATTAGATATTGGTACATTTCAGCACCTAAATCTTCATTTGGTAATTTTAGTTTCCCTTTTCGATACATATTATAAAACTGTGTCTTAGGTTCAAGTATTAAACCGTAACTTGAAATATGGTCAATATCCATATTGATTGCTTGATTTAAGCTGTCTGCAAAATCCTCTATCGTTTGTTCAGGTAAATGATACATTAAATCAAGGCTTATAGAATTGATACCAGCTTTCCTAGCATTATTTACTGCATTATAGATATCTTGAGTGTTATGTGTTCGTCCTAATATTTTTAATAGCTCTGGTTTAAATGTTTGAACACCCATTGAAATACGATTAACACCATACTGTTTAAGTAACTTTACTTTATTAAAAGTTAGTTCATCTGGATTTGCTTCAAAACTGAACTCTCCATTGATTGAAAAAGTTGAAGTAATAGCTTGTAATAATCTTTCAAGTTGCATGTCATTCAGTGCTGTTGGCGTACCTCCTCCAACGTACATTGTCTCAAGGTGTTTTGTTTTACTAAACGACATTTCTTTTATTAATGCGGATAAATATTCATCTACTGGCTGTTTATCAATATAATATTTATTAAAATCACAATAAGTACAAATTCTGACACAAAAAGGTATGTGTATGTACGCACTTTTAACTTCCAATGTTACACCCCTTCTATAACTTAAAAAAAGAGATTGAGACTTAGTAATATAAGTTAGTAGTTTCTTTATCAATAATATTCATTATTGTTATGGTATCTACCAATTTATATTCGTCTCGACCTCTTTTATGTTCTATTCATCATCCATTTTTAGTACAGCTAGGAATGCATCTTGTGGAATTTCAACACTACCAACTGCTTTCATTTTCGCTTTACCTGCTTTTTGTTTTTCGAGTAATTTACGCTTACGACTAATATCCCCACCATAACATTTAGATAAAACATTTTTACCCATTGATTTAATATTAGTTCTTGCAACGATTTTTTGTCCAATTGCAGCTTGCACTGGAACTTCAAATTGTTGACGCGGAATAAGTGTTTTTAATTTTTCAACTAATGCTTTGCCTCGTTCATAAGCAAAATCTTTATGAACGATAAAGCTTAGTGCATCTACTTTATCACCATTTAATAAAATATCCATCTTCACTAAATTACTTTCTTTATTTTCAATAAACTCATAATCAAACGAAGCGTATCCTTTAGTATTAGATTTAAGTTGATCGAAGAAATCAAAAACAACTTCAGAAAGTGGTATTTCATAAACGATATTCACTCGAATATCATCTAAATAATCCATATTAATAAATTGACCACGTTTACGTTGACACAACTCCATTACTGCTCCTACATAGTCATTCGGAACCATCATGGTCGCTTTCACATAAGGTTCATAAATCGCATCAATTTTGTCTCTTTCTGGCATTTGTGCGGGATTATCTACTGTGACTTCTGAACCATCTTTCATTACACATTGATAAATAACTGATGGCGCAGTAGCAATTAATTCAATGCCAAATTCTCTTTCAATGCGCTCTTGAATAATTTCCATGTGAAGCATGCCTAAAAATCCAGTTCTAAAACCAAAACCGAGTGCTTGAGAAGATTCTGGTTCAAACTCTAATGACGCATCATTTAATTGTAACTTTTCAAGAGCTTCTCTTAAATCATTATAGTCCTTGTTTTCAATTGGGAACAAACCACAATAAACCATTGGGTTCATTTTTTTATATCCTTTTAGCGGTGCTTCAGCTGGTCTGTTTGCATGTGTTATCGTATCACCTACACGTGAATCATCGACATTTTTGATACTTGCAATAATATAACCAACATCACCTACAGTTAGTTCTTCAATAGGTAATTGTTTAGGTGTGTTGATACCTACCTCACTAACTTCAAATTCTTTACCTGTTGCCATCATTTTAATTCTATCTCCAGCTTTAACAACGCCTTCCATCACGCGAATTGATGAAATAACGCCTCTATAAGGATCATATTCTGAATCGAAAATTAAAGCTTTTAATGGGGCGCTTGGGTCACCTTCAGGTGGTGGCACTACTTCTACAATTTTCTCTAAAATATCTTCGATACCAATATTTGATTTAGCACTAGCAAGTACGACATCATCTTGATCTAAACCAATCACATCTTCTAATTCTTGTTTAACCCTTTCAGGTTCAGCGGCAGGGAGATCGATTTTGTTAACGACTGGTAATAATTCTAAATCGTTATCAAGTGCTAGATACACATTTGCCAATGTTTGTGCTTCAATACCCTGTGCTGCATCTACTACTAAAATTGCACCTTCACATGCAGCTAGGGATCTAGAGACCTCATATGAAAAGTCTACGTGTCCTGGTGTATCAATTAAATGGAAAGTATAAGTTTGTCCATCACTTGCTTCATATTTTAATCGTACGGCATTTAATTTGATTGTAATACCACGTTCTCTTTCAAGATCCATTGAATCTAATAATTGATCTTGCATTTCTCTTGTTTCTACAGATTTAGTATTTTCTAATATTCTATCTGCTAATGTTGATTTACCATGATCAATATGAGCAATAATAGAAAAATTTCGTATATTTTCTCTTCTGTTATAGCGTTCTTGCATATCCATAGCCTATCATTCTCGCTTTCATAAAATTAGCCCGTATATGTATACATCTTTGATATGATATCGTTTTTAATGATTAATTGCAAACGTATCCTTACTATTAAATGTTAAAACATGATTATAAAATCACTTGCGTTAGTCGTATATAATTTTAGAATATATACTCATTATAAAGTGTTAAAGTGGGCATTCCAACAGTAATTATGATTTAATTGAGATTTTAATTATGCTATATTTAATTAAGGATTGCACAAATATGTTAGTTTTGATAAAATATTTCTTGTTGTAATCAAAATAAAATTTGATATGCTTAAGATCACTTTTAGGAGGTGACAGTAATGCCAAATATTAAATCTGCTATTAAACGTGTTAAAACAACTGAAAACGCAGAAGCTCGTAATATTTCACAAAAAAACGCTATGCGTACTGCTGTGAAAAATGCTAAAACAGCAATCAACAATAACGCTGATAACAAAGCTGAATTAGTTAACTTCGCAATCAAATCAGTTGATAAAGCTTCACAAAGTAACTTAATTCACTCAAACAAAGCTGATCGCATTAAATCACAATTAATGTCATCAAGTAAATAATGTGTAAAAAAGCGCGGAACTATGTTCCGTGCTTTTTTGCATTTAAATATATAACTAGGGATTGATTACAAATTTAAAGGGATAGAATAAATAACTCAAGTATTAGTTGTTTGTCCATATATGACGACTTTAGTTTGTAATCTGTTTCTGCGCAGTTATCTATTATATTTAATAATTCTTTTAACTCATAATAACGAACTTGATTTAATGCTAACTTAACTCTATATGGATGCACATTAATTGTTTTAGCAATCTGTTGCCCACTATACCCTTTTTGAGCTAATATTTTACATTGGTAATACAATCTATAGTTACTTGTAATAAGTGCAAGTAATTTAATAGGTTCCTCTTTCATAACGATTAAATCTTTTACAAGTTGTATAGCTTTGTCTTTTTCATTTTTTTGAATATATTCTGTTAATAGAAAAACATTTTGTTCTAAGCTTCTGTTAATAATTAAACTTACATCATTTTTATTAATAGTAGATCTGTCACCTAAGAATAAAATGAGTTTATCTAGTTCTTGAGAAACGATATTGAAATTCACACCAGTTAATTCAATAAATAGGTTTAGCGCATCTTGCTTTATATCTTTGAAATTCTCATGTAGTTGATTTTGAATCCAGGACTTAATTTCTTGTTCTGACATTTGTTCTACTTTGGTTAGATTACTGGTCTTTTTTAATGATTTAGTTAATTTCTTTCTTTCATCTAATTTATTGCTATAGATTTCAAAAATGACTAAATTATCACCATCATACTTCTCTAAAAATTCTATAACTTGTTCATTGTTCGGCTGTAAATCTTTATTAACTTTTTCGCCAGTAAATATAAATGAATTTTTAACAACAATTACTTTCTTTTCAGATATAAATGGCATTGTTAATGCCTCTTCAATAATTGTCGAAATATTTGTTTCATAAAGGTTAAATTTTATAAAATTAAAGTCATCTCTGTCCTCATTTAAGAATGCATTTGTCAGTTCGTTACTTTTCTTTTCTACTAATTCAGGCACTTCACCATATATAGCCATAATATTGTTTGTCATAATTGTGAACTCCCTTTTAAAATATCAAACATTGATAATTATATCATGCTTGGGTAAAGCGTCACCAGTTCAATCAATTTGATTAGATGTAATATTCATATTGTGATCCAAATCTATTGTTATTTCTCCAACGTCTTGAGTGTTCAAAATTTTACTGTTTACCGACTTTAACGTCTGCAACGTTTCTTTATTTGGCAAATGATATTTATTGTTTTTACCACTTGAGATAATACTAATAGTCGGTTTAATAGACTTTATAAATACTTCCGAACTACTTGTTTTACTTCCGTGATGTCCTACTTTCAATATATCCACGGTAGGAAGTTGATATAATTTCATCAATTTAGCTTCATTATTTTTCGTCGCGTCACCCAATAAAATCATTTTGTAGTTTTGATATTCAATAAGTAAAATAATGCTATGCTCATTTTTATCATCACTTGAAGGAATATCTCCGTGAAGGAATGAAATTTTACCGTTATTGAATTGGATAGAATCTATTTCTTTAGCATCTACTAATTGGATATTGTTATTTTTACACAAACGTATGAGTCTTGTTAGTTCTACTTCTGAATAGCTATATACATGAATATATAACTTTTTGATTCTTATGTGTTGAATGATGTAAGGTAGCTCGCCAATATGATCTGCATGTGGATGCGTAATAATTAAATGATCTATTGAGGTAATACTTTTACGTTTTAATGTAGGTAAAATATGATATTTGGCTATATTATGATTATCTATCGTACCTTCTCTAATTTCCTTACCACCACAGTTTCTTTCGTACTTGTTTGAAATATTAAACTATCCCCTTGCCCAACATTAAAAAAAGTAATTGTACTCATGTTAGGTTGGATATTAAAAATGCATAAAGATATAAACAAGACACATAGTAATACGAGTGATTTTATTTTTTTATGGCATAAAAAGATGAATATTAGTATTATCAATACTACAAAAAGCACATATTCAAAAGATGATTTAGGTGCAATAAAAACTTGATAAAATTTAAATTTCAAAAATAATTCTAAGAGGTAATCGTGTAAGATATATATTTTATTGAATATTGCACCAAATAAAGGTATATCATTAACAAAATGATAAGTAAAAAATAATAATATTGCTAATGGGAAAATAATAAAACTATATAAAGGAACAAATAGTATATTAGAAAATAAGCCTATCCATTGTAATTGGTTAAAATGAAAAATTGAGATGATTGAAGAAGAAAGCTGAGCTATTAAAGTAAGGATAATAATATTATTAAAAAAAGATAACTGTCTTATAAGTGGAAAGGAAACTAGAATAAAAAATGAAATAATAAATGAAAATTGAAAGCCTATATCATACAAATAGTCAGGTGTTATTAAAATCATAATGATAAAGATTAGACCTAAAATATCAATGGTCGACATTTTAGACTTATTAGAAATGAGAATGACGGTTATCGTAGCTAAAATTGCTCTCAATGCACTTGGTGCAAAATCGGTATAATATGCGAATATAATTAGAAATATGATAATTAAACCGTTAATAATCACTTTGGGTATATTAAGTCTAACTAGAGGTTGATATATAAGATAAGAAATAGTAGCAATATGCGACCCACTCACTGCTAATAAATGATAAATGCCTATGTCCTTGACCTTATCAATAAATTCGGTACTAATGCCATGGATATCACCACTAATTAAAGCAGTAATATATTCAGGATGCGATAGGCTTGAGTGAGCCAATTTTTGAGTAATATACGACGAATGCTTTTCAAATACATTTGAATTTTTAGTGATTTGGCACGTATTCGTGACTACTTTGTTAACAGAAACATAAGGGGTGTGATTTAAAACATTAACAATTTTACCTTTAATAACACATGATTTATTTTCAATGTCTTTTTCACTTAATTGATTGGTATTTAAGTGAAAAACGTACGATTGATCTTTGATAGTAAATTTACCTTTTAATTGCTTTCCTTGACGATCGATATTAGATCCAAATTCGACTTTGGTAAATATGTTAGGGTTTTTCTTGAAGAAATCATCTTTACTTATACTGTTTTCATAGTGAAAATGTTCAAAACTCACACCACAAAATACACAAATAATCATTATTAATATATGATGCATTTTAAATCTTCTTTGCGTTGAAATGATAACTAATAAAATAATAATCAAACACGACATTAATTTTAAATGTATCCATAGAATACCTATGAGAAAGGACAATGCAAAATAAATCATATATTAGTTAGTTAAATATTGAGCCACATTTCGAGCTGAAAAAGGTATTTTTTTGTATTCAATACCAGCTTGGTTTAATAATTGCAGCGCATATTCGTGATTGTGATAATCTTCAGCATAATATATTTGTTTAATGCCTGCTTGTATAATAGATTTTGTGCAATTAAGACATGGAAAGTGAGTGACATAGATAGTAGCACCATCTGTTGAAACACCCTGCTTAGTACATTGTAATAAAGCATTCATTTCGGCATGTATGGTTCTGATACAATGGCCATCTTCAATTAAGCATCCTTCATCAATACAATGCACCTCACCAGCAACAGATCCATTATATCCCCCTGCTATAATTCTATTGTCTTTTACTATAGTTGCCCCTACTGACAATCTTTGGCAAGTTGATCTTAGAGCAAGTAAATGGCTTTGCGCCATGAAATATTCGTCCCATTTTAATCTTTCCATTAAATTCACTCCGATTCAAATTTATTATCATTATTATAGAATATCTTTATATTTAAGCCAATCAACAAAGTTAGATTGTAATATAATCTTTAATCTTTTCGAAAGTTTTGTCACCGATGCCCTTGATATTTTTTATATCTTCTATTGAATGAAACTGGTTATTCTTTGACCTGTAATCTAAAATTTCTTTGACTTTTGTCGGTCCTACGCCTGGAATCTTAAGCAAATCAGTTTCACTCGCAGTATTCAAATTTATTTTGTCAGTAGTTAATGAATTTAAAGGTTTTGTATTACTACGCTTATTATTATCATCACTATGCGTTATAGTATTTTTCATTTCACTGGTGGATGGTATGTAAATCAATTTTTGATCTGTTAATTTTTCAGATAAATTGACTTGTGTCAAATCAGCATCTTTTTGTAATTTAGCTTTTTCTAATACATCTTTAATTCTATCTGACCCTTTCATTTTATATACATCAGGGTGCTCAACAGCGCCTTTGATATCTACAATTACCGTTTTATTTTCATCAATACCATTATTCAACTCATCTTTCTTAGTTGCATCATTAATATGTCTAGATGATTGATGTGTATTATTTTTTTCTTTTGAATTGCTTTGCGATGAAACGATTGGCATGTCATTGCTTGTTTCTTTAACAGGTTTAAGAAACATTAGTGTACATGCGATAGCTATTATAATGGTCAAAGTGATCATCAGTTGAAATTTCCATTGCTTGATAAATGCCAATAATTCTATTTTATCTTTAAACAAAAAACTCATCTCCTTATATATATAAACGTTTAAGGAGATGAGTTTACTTTATTTATTTATAAGCTACGATAAATAAACGATCGCCGTTTTCATCGTGATTATTGCGATTAAAGTCGATAAATGTTTCGAATGCTTTAAATCCAATTGTCTTTAATAAACTAATGTAAGTATCTTTTTCAAAGGTTCTTTGATAGTGCGATTCATCAAATCGCTGATAAGTATCATCAGTATTTTTTACAAAGAAACTCATGTCGTGATACACACTATAAGGTTCATCACCAACAATAGCTTCCCATGCTAAAAAGATTGACTCATTCTCATCAATGTAACATTGATTATGAAACAACGTATTCATCTTTTGAATAGTATGGACATCAAATATAAAAACACCAGTTTCTGATAAATGATTAAAAACATTGATAAATGTTTCATTTACATCTTCGATATCAGGTAAATAATTCAGTGAATCACAAAATATTGTTATTACATCAAATTTAGTATTGAATGAAAAATCGGTCATATCGCCTTCTAACCATGTTACTTGATTAGATTTATTAGCAGCAATGGAGAGCATCTCTGAGCTTAAATCCATTCCTGTAACCGAACCAATAGTACTTAGCTGAGCAGTTAAACTGCCAGTTCCACAACCAATATCAAGAATTTTCGGCTTATGACTGAGTTCTTGCGTATAATGGTTCACGATTTCAAACCACTTGTCATAAGGTTGATCTTGCGTAAGTTGATCATAAACTAAGCTCATTTCACCATATTGAGCCATCTAATATGCAACCTGCCCATATGATTCTATTGGCGCATCTTGATATAGCTTCTCAATATTATAATAATTACGTTCATCTTTATGGAAGATGTGGACCACAACATCTGCTAAATCAATTAAAACCCATCTAGCACTTTGATACCCTTCCATACGTTTTACATCAATAGCTTGTTCATGTGCTGCCTCTTTAACTGCTCTAGCAATTGATTGAACTTGACGCTCATTATTACCGTGACAAACAACGAAATAGTCTGTCATGTCACTGATACCTTTCATATTAAGAGAAACAATATCTTCTGCTTTTTTATTTTCTGTCGCATCGACAGCAATATTTAATAATTCTTCTGAATTCATTTAATCATCCTTTATCCTTTGATCACTATAATTATAATAGTTTAAACATGAAATCGTTGTGCCATAAACGGTTATATCCTTACTAATTAGGAACAGTACTGTTCGCTTAGAAATTTCATAAATTGTTTTATCTAAGCTACCTTGATTGTATGCCATATCTCTAATTTCTTCAACTCCTGGGGTTTTTCTTCCAGGCTCGATATAATCAGCAATAAACACAAGTTTTTCAGTTTTAGTCATTTCTTTTCGACCAGTTGTGTGATTCTTGATTGCAAGAAGCACTTCCTCGTCTTCAATACCAAATTCTGATTGCATGATAGCAGCACAGACTGGCCCGTGTAAGATTTCTCCACCATAACTTAATAGTTCACTATCTAAATCGTGTTGTCTCACAATTTGGTACATTGTGCTTAGGTCATCATACTTGCAATAATCATGCAATACACCCGCTAAGTTAGCTTTATCTTTATCACCATCATAAATTTCTGCAAGTTTTACTGCGGTTTCAGCTACTCTCAATGAGTGCTTAAAACGTTTCTCCGGTAGTTTATCTTTAACGAGTTCAATCGCTTTATCAATTTTCATAAAATCCTTCCTCTCTTATATAGTCGTGAATACTACGAGGAACCAAGATATTTATTGGTTGTTTATTTTTTACACGATTTCGAATCAATGATGAACTAATATCCATTCGCGGTATATTAACCGATATCATTGACTCGTCGACCTCTTGATAATTAACATCTCTGTTCACAATTACAAACGTAATGAGTTGTTTTAACTTTTCAATTTTATACCATTTATCTAATTGTTTATACTGATCTGTTCCGATAATGAAATAGATATCCGCATCTTTTTCATTATTAACGATATCTTTTAGCGTTTCATAAGTGTAACTTTGACCTTTTCTCTCAAGTTCAATTTCACATATTTCACCAAAACCTAATTCTTCAATAGCAAGTTGAATCATTTTGATTCGATATTTAGCATCTAAATAGTCATCATGCGTTTTCAAAGGTGCCATATAACTTGGTAAAAAATAAAATTTGTCAGGTTTAAGTTGATGATAGACTTCATTTGCAACTAATAAGTGTGCAGTATGAATTGGGTTGAATTGACCACCATAAAGCACTATTGATTTTTTATTCATCATTTATGGTAATGTGATTTCTTTATTATCAACTGATTCTCTATAAATGACAATCATCGAACCAATCACTTGAACAACTTCACTATTAGTTGCATCACTTAATGTTGACGCTAATTCATTTTTATCATCAAAGTTATTTTGTAACACATGTATTTTAATTAACTCGCGATTTTCAAGTGTATCATCAATCTGAGCAATCATATTGTCATTAATGCCTGCTTTACCAATTTGAAAAATAGGATCTATATTGTGAGCTAAACTTCTTAAATATCTTTTTTGTTTTCCAGTTAACATATTAAACTCCTTTTAATTTGTTTAGTACTGCATATTTCATTTCTAATATATTAGGCTGTTTGCCGGTCCAAATTTTAAAACTTTCAGCGCCTTGGTTTATGAACATATCCAAGCCATTATAAACCGTATTGCCTTTGAGTTCTGCTTCTTTTAAAAATTTAGTCTTATATGGAATATAAATAATATCACTAACGAGTGTACTTGATGATAAATTATCTAAGCTAATAACAATATCCTCGTTATTATTTAATCCAGCAGATGTCGTATTGATTATAATATCAAATTCATCTAAATATTGTTCTGCTTGTTCTAATGAAATTGCATTAATATCCATATCCCACGTCTCAAATCTACGCATTGTTCTGTTAGCGATTGTTAATTTGGGTTGTACAATTTTACTGAGTTCATTTGCAATTCCCTTACTAGCACCACCAGCACCAAGGATTAAAACATAAGCATTTTCTAAATCGGGATAAACTTGTTTCAAGCCCATCACATAACCAATACCATCTGTATTACAACCTATCCATTTATTATTAATAATTTTCACAGTATTAACGGCTCCAACAGCTTTTGCTTGGTCATCAATTTCATCCAGATAAGGAATAATTCTTTCCTTATGCGGAATCGTAACATTGAATCCATTAATATGGTTATCTTCAATAATTTGTCTAATATCATGGAAGTCTTGTGTGGGAATGTGCAACGCTTCGTATGTGTCTTCCATATTTAATGATTCAAAATTAACTTGATGCATGACTGGAGATAATGAATGCGATACGGGATCACCTATTACTGCATACTTCATAAATAACCCACCTTACATTATTGAATTTCTTAGGATTACATCAACATTTTTAGGGACACGTACAATAACTTTTGCACCTGCTTCAATCGTTATAAATCCTAGTCCTGATATCATTATGTCTTTCTTTTCCTTACCAGTTTCAAGACGTACAGCTTTTGTTTCACTCATGTCGAAGTGGTCAGGATTATTTGGTGGTGTCAAAACATTACCAATTTGATTACGCCATAAATCATTTGCCTTTTCCGTTTTAGTTCGATGTATATTCAAATCATTTGAAAAATAACAAACGAGTGGTCTTTTTCCACCTGAAACATAATCAATTCTAGACAGTCCACCAAAGAATAACGTTTGTCCTTCATTAAGTTGAAAAACTCTTTGTTTTATTTCATTTTTAGGCACGATTATTTTTAATTCTTTCTCAGATACATAGTGTGTCATTTGATGAGACTGAATAATACCCGGCGTATCGTACATGAATGTTTTTTCATCTAGAGGTATATCGATTAAATCTAATGTAGTTCCTGGAAATCTAGAAGTGGTTACAACATCTTTTTCGCCCACACTTTGTTCAATCAATTTATTTATAAGTGTTGATTTACCTACATTCGTAGTACCGACAATATACACATCTTGATTATGTCTATGCTTATCAATCGATGCTAATAAATCTTCGATTCCCCAACCTTTTTGTGCAGAAATAAGTATAACGTCGTCAGCTTCTAAACCATATTTTCTAGCAGTTTTTTTGAGCCACTCTTTTACACGACGTTTATTAATTTGCTTAGGTAAAAGATCTAATTTATTAGCGGCTAATATTATTTTTTTATTGCCTACAATTCGTTTCAAGGCATTGATAAATGAACCTTCAAAATCGAAAATGTCAACAACATTCACAATTATTCCTTGTCGGTCAGATAATTCATTGAGTAAATTTAAAAAATCTTCACTATCCATTCCGACATCTTGAATTTCATTATAATTTTTCAATCTGAAACAACGTTGACAAATAACGTCCTCTCTAAAAAGGTTATGTTCTGGAACATATCCAGGTGCACTTTTATCATCAGATTGAAGTTGTGCACCGCATCCAATACATTTTAATGTGTCATCCAATCAATTTTCCTCCCATGTGATATAGCCTTTATTTTTAAAGTAATTTAATAATCGACGCTCAATAATACGGTTGAATTTAGTAATAAATCCATCTGTACGTTTCACAGGCACAACCATAATTGTATATAAGCCATTACGATTACCACCAAAAACATCCGTTAACATTTGGTCTCCAATTACGATGGTTTCCTCAGGTTTGATATTCATTTGTTTGATGGCTTTTTTAAATGCTTTGCCCATAGGTTTTCTTGCTCTAAAAATGAAATCTACATTTAAGTCTTTAGAAAAGCTTGAAACTCTATCTTCATTATTATTAGATACAATAGTTATTGTAATACCTAATTCATTTGCTTTTTTAAACCATTGTTGTATTTCTATAGTTGGCGATTTTACATCCCACCCAACTAATGTATTATCTAAGTCTGTAATAATACCTTTAAAACCAGCCTTAGCTAATTTTTCAATATCGATTTGAAATACAGACTTAACGTAATCATTTGGCATAAAATATTTCTTTATTAATCCCATTTATTTATCACCTTTATTAATATTTATAAAACTTTAATGAGTGCTTCAACTATTGAACTTGATGATTTAGCAGCTTTACCGAGGAATTTCTCGAAAGATATATCTGCTTTACCATTCGCTAAATCGGATACTGCACGTGTCACGATAAATGGAACATGGAATTGGTAGCATGTCTGTGCAATTGCAGTTGCCTCCATTTCAACAGCCATAGCATTAGGAAATTGTCGTTTAATCGTTAAACGTTGCTCAACACTTCCAATAAAACTATCACCACCCACAATTTGGCCTATTTTAGCAGTGTAATTTTGTTGTTTAATAACTTGTTCAGCTAGGTTTAATAGTTCGTGATTTGACTCAAATTTAGAAGGCATTTGAGGTACTTGTCCAAATTCGTAACCAAATGCAGTTGCATCAACATCATGATATTGTACATCATTACTAATCAACATATCTCCTACAGATAAGCTTTCATCTAGCGCACCTGCCGATCCAGTATTGATAATGAGTCTAGGATTAAATTTCTCAATTAATAATGTTGTTGAAATAGCGGCATTCACTTTACCAATCCCACTTTGCGTTAAAACAACTTCTGTTGTATTTAATTTCCCTCTATAAAATTTAACATGTGCAACAGAAATTTCATTCATCTCTGTTAATTTATCTTTTAAAATAGCTACTTCTTCTTCCATAGCTCCTATAATTCCTATCATATTTACACCTCAGTCTTTATCTTAGCAATTGCTATTTTATCATATAATTTCATTCATCACGACAATGTTTCATCACTCCGTATTTAAAATAATAAATTCCTTACACATTCATCTCTTTTTATAAATTTTACTAGTGAAAAAGAGAATAAATTCTACAAAAAAAGAGTGAGATGGAATTCAATTTGAATTCAAAATCTCACCCTTCTTATGTGTAATTTAAATTGAGAAAAGCATACTACCACTAACTTCTTAGCTCAATATTTCATAGTGAATTTAATCAGATATTTTTATAAAAGTATTAATCTATAACCCAGAATTTTAAGCAAATCTAATGCAATATGTCTTATACCGTAGAAAAGCTATTTATCCTTTCCAAAGTGCAGCTAAATCTTGTAATGAGAAGATACCTGTTACAATAGTTACAATGACTGCTACAACACCAAAGATTAGCATCCATGTTGGATGTTTGTAATCTCCAACAATATCTTTTTTACGACTTGCAATAAGTATCGCTCCAAGTGTGATAGGTAAAATCCAACCATTAATTGCACCAGCAATAATAAGTAAACTAATAGGTTTACCAATAAATAGGAAAATTAACGTAGAAATTACGATAAAGACGATTACAATTAGATTATTTTTAGTTAATAATGATTTATGTAATGTTCTTAAGAATGTAGCACTTGTGTATGCTGAGCCAATAACAGAAGACATGGCAGCCGCAAAGATAACGACACCGAAAATATTCTTACCAATTGGTCCAATTGCATGTTCAAATACTGAAGCAGGTGGATTATCGGCACTTAATGTTACACCCGTTACAACTACACCTAATACTGCTAAGAATAATAAAGTTCTCATAATACCTGTTGTTAATATACCTGCAATTGCAGAGCGGTTTACAAATGGTAAGAACTCTTTACCTTTCATACCAGAATCTAAAAGTCTATGTGCACCTGCGAAAGTAATGTAACCGCCTACAGTACCTCCGACTAATGTAATAATAGGTAAAATTAATTTAACCGGCTGTTCTGGCGCGAATGTGTGTACTAATGCATCACCATATGGCGGGTTTGAAACTACCATAACATATGCAACTACGAGTATCATTACAACCCCTAAAATCATTGAAACAACGTCCATGATCTTTTGACCACTTCTACTAACAAAAATTAAAATAGAGAAAATAGCTGTAATTGCAGCACCCCATTTGATATCTAATCCAAACATGGCGTTTAAACCTAAGCCTGCACCAGCAATATTACCTATATTAAATGCAAGACCCCCAAATGCAATTAATATTGAAATTAATGTTCCTAAACCAGGCATCACCTTATTTGACACTTCTTGTCCACGTAAACCAGTAACTACAAGGACACGCCAAATATTAATTTGTGCGCCTATATCAATGATAATTGAAATTAATATTGCAAATGCAAAACTAGCATAAAATTCAGCTGTGAATACAGCTGTTTGAGTAAGGAATGCTGGGCCAATAGCAGAAGTTGCCATTAGGAATACAGAACCATATAATAATCGTCTGTGATTCTTCGTGAATTTAAATTCCTTCTCATTCGGATTTATTTCTTGATTTGGATTTTGGTTAAAGTTTTCTCCCATAATTGGTCCCCCTTATAAGGATTGAATATCAATGCCTTCTTTCGTTAATTTTTCTCTAATTTGTGATACAAATTCTAAAGCATGAGCTCCATCACCATGCACACAAATCGTATTTGCTTTTAGATTGATTTCTTTTCCGTTTTTGCTAACCACTTTGTTTTCAATAACCATTTTTAAAACTTGATCTAACGCTTCTTTAGTGTTAGTGATGACTGCATCTGCCTCTTTACGACTAACGAGTTGACCATTATCTTCATATCGTCTATCAGCAAACACTTCAGATGCAGTGCGTAAACCTAAAGCTTCGGCCTCAGTAATTAGTAATGTATTTGACAATCCTACTAAGACAAGTGAAGCATCAAAATCATAAACTGCTTGTGCAATAGCACGCGCAATATTTTGATCTTTAGCCCCCATGTTATACAGTGCGCCATGTGGTTTTACATGATTAATGCGCGTTTGATGTACTTTACAGAAACCATCTAAAGCACCTAGTTGATAGATAACTAAATTATAAATTTCTTTAGGTGAAATATCCATATTTCGGCGGCCAAATCCCTTTAAATCTGGTAATCCTGGATGCGCACCTATTCCAACACCATTGTCTTTAGCGAGTTTAATAGTGTCATACATCACATTTTCATCACCTGCATGGAAGCCACAAGCAATATTAGCTGAAGTGATTAATGGAATGATTTGATTGTCACCGCCAAATGAATAATTTCCAAATGCTTCGCCTAAGTCACAATTCAAGTCTATGCGCATTATAGCTCCACTCCTTCAATAATTTGATGTTTTTCAAGGAATTTAATATCTACTTCACTAGCATCATCATCTGCATATAATGGGTAATTTAAAACTGCGTATAAAAAGTCAGCAGTTGTTGTAAAGCCTTCAATTACCATTTCATCAAGCGCTACTTTCAATTTGTTAATCGCAGTTTGTCGATCCGTATCTTTAACTATAACCTTTGCGACAAGTGAGTCATAATATGGTGATACTTGGTATCCTGGATATAGTAAAGAATCAACACGAATATTGAACCCTTGAGGTAAATGTAATTTTTTTACTTTACCTGGCGTAGGTTGGAATTTCTTCTCTGGATTTTCAGCATTGATACGCGCTTCGATTACGTGACCATTGAATACGATGTCATCTTGACCGAATGGAAGTTTACCATGTTGCATTAAATACAGTTGCGCTTGTAATAAGTCTCTATCAGCACGCATTTCTGTAACAGTATGTTCTACTTGTATACGTGCATTCATTTCTATAAAGTAATGTGCATCTTTTGTAACTAAAAATTCTATTGTACCTGCACTTCGATAATTTGAAGCTTTGGCAACGGCAACTGCATCTGCACAAATTTGTTTTCGTCTTTCCTC
Source organism: Staphylococcus sp. GDY8P47P (assembly GCF_016892225.1). Classification (NCBI taxonomy): domain Bacteria; kingdom Bacillati; phylum Bacillota; class Bacilli; order Caryophanales; family Staphylococcaceae; genus Staphylococcus; species Staphylococcus sp. GDY8P47P. The sequence goes on from NZ_JAFENV010000014.1 coordinate 133,000, forward strand.
TGTTAATGCTGCACAAGGAGACTCTTCAATTAACTTTTGATTTTTGCGTTGTACAGAGCAATCTCTTTCTCCTAAATGTACATAGTTACCTTTTCCATCACCAATGATTTGAACTTCCACGTGTTTGGCTACAGGTATAAAAGCTTCGACATATACTCTGTCATCATTAAAGTACTTCTGCCCTTCGCTTTTTGCTTCTTTTAATGATTTTTCAAGTTGTTCAGGTTCTTTAACGATACGGATACCTTTACCGCCACCGCCACTAGCTGCTTTTAAAACGACAGGGTAACCAATTTCATCAGCAAGTTGTTTAATTTCTTCCACTGAATTGATAGCAGCTGTTGATCCAGGAATGACAGGTACTCCTGCAGCGTCTACTGTTTGACGCGCAGTTATTTTATCACCCATCAGCTCCATTGTTTTTTTACTTGGACCTATGAAATGAATATCATTTTCTTCTACCTTTTCAGCGAAAGTTGTACTTTCTGATAAAAATCCGTATCCTGGATGGATCGCATTCGCACCTGTTATTTCAGCTGCGCCAATGATACGTTCAATATTTAAATAACTATCTAAAGGATTAGCTTCTCCAATACAAACTGCTTGATCAGCTAAGCTAACATGTAAACTTTGCTCATCTCCTTTAGCATATATCGCAACAGTCTCTATGCCCATTTCACGACAGGCTCTAATAATACGGACTGCAATTTCTCCTCTATTTGCTACTAAACAACGGTACATTTAGCTGTCCCCCTTTATTTAAGTTTAACTAGTACTTGATCATATTCAACATTTGTACCATGATCTGCTACTATTTCAACGACTTCTCCATCTACATCGCTTGTAATTTCATTCATAACTTTCATTGCTTCAACATAACCGATAATATCTCCAAATTTAACTTTATCTCCAACTTTAATTTGAGGATCAGTTAATTCTTTACTATCTTGTAAAAAGAATGTACCAACCATTGGTGAAACTATTTCTTTAGAAGCATCTTCATTTGAACTAGATTCGGCTTGTTGTTGATTATCATTATTCACAGCACTTGTACTTGCTACACTTTGATTAGCAGATTCACTGATTACTTGAGCGCCCTCTGTGAAGTCTAATTCTAGTTCACTTTTATTATCTTTAAATTTAAAGCGTTTTACGCCATTTGATTTAACTAAGTTAATAACTTCTTCAATTTTTTTAATATTCATTTTGTTATTACTCCTCTTCAATTAATTTTGCCAATTTTTGTGATGTTGGTCGCATTGAATGCATATTAAATATTGGTGCATTTGTCACAGAGTCCAATTTGTCACTGAACTTTTGATTAAATGACTGTAACATCTCATTTGCTTCATCTACAGAAGTCCATTTGAACTGTATCATATCTCCTGGCTTGAATTGTGCTAATTTTTTAAGGTCCAATTGACTTACTGTAGCTATTTTTGTATAACCACCGACTGTTTGTTTGTCATTTAATAGAATGATTGGATTCCCATCGTTAGGTACTTGAATACTTCCTAACCCTACTGGTTCAGAAATGATATCCGCACCATTTTCAGGTGGAATTTGATTGCCTATAAGTCTATATCCCATACGATCAGATTGATCAGATATTTTATATTCAGATTCAACTAAATTTTTTCGTTTCTCTTCAGAAAAGGCATCAACTTGCGGACCTTCTATAATGTGAATTATATTGTCTTGTTCAACTGCATCATAATCAATTGATTTTCCAAGATTTACTTTATAATTACTATTTTGGACGACTTGAATATGATCATCTTTTTTCAATGCTCTGCCGTAAAAACCACCCACGCCACTTCTAGTATGCGTTGAATAGCTATCTGCAACTTTTTCAATATCAAGTGAATGGCCAAAGAAAATATAGCCACGTGCACCACGTATTACAGGTCCTAACTCAAGGATATCGCCTTTATTTGCCAAGACAACACTGTTATTTGTTATTTTAGCGTTGTTTAATTTTGCATTAAATTGACCGCCTGTCAATACAAACGTGTTATTTTGAGTGAATTGTATTGTTGGTCCAATAATTGTAAATTCCAGACTTGGACCATCGTTAGCAATCAATTGTCGTCCTAGATCATAACTAAATTGATCCATAGCACCAGAACCTGAAAAACCTAAATGTTGAAATCCAAAACGTCCTTTGTCTTGTACCGTGGTGAACAGTCCTGGTTTTATAATTTTAATGCCCATTACACGTCACCCACTTTTCTTTATTAAATTGACCGTCGTTAATTTCTTTTTTAATTTGGCTATACGTTTGCTCGTCAATTGCATAAAATTTAATATAATCACCAGCTTCGTACAATGTCATAGGTTCAGCATATTGATCGAACACTTTTAATGGTGTTCTACCAATAATTTGCCAACCACCTGGTGAATCTGATGGATATAATCCCGTTTGATTATTAGCGATTCCTACAGAACCGGCATTTATCTTAACTCGTGGTTCAGCTCTTCTAGGTGTATGAACACGTTCATCTAACCCACCTAAGAATGGGAAACCTGGCATAAAACCAAGCATATAAACAAGATATTCATTTTCTGTATGAATTTGGATAACTTCCTCTACAGATAAATGATTATGACTTGCTACCTCTTCTAAATCTGGGCCCATCTCAGTATTATATAGTACAGGAATATGTATAATATTCTTATTTGAAGTTGAATCAACTTTTGAAAGTTTTAGATTATCTAATTCTAATTTTTCAATTAATTGCTTGTAATCAATTAAATCATTATTAAAATTTATCATAATTGCTCGATAAGACGGGATTACATCCTTAATGTTTGGTATATTTTTAGACAGAATATATTGAGTAGTTAGATTAACTTCTTGATAATTATCTTCGCTAATCTCTTCTTTGAAATATAGCAATAGCGATTGCTCATTTATAACTTTAACTTCCAACCCATTGCCTCCCTTTTATACTTTCATTTGATTATATTGTATTTCTAAAAGTATTGATTTAACAAAAGTATCAACTTTCAAATTTTACTATTATGTATAAAAAATTATAACATTTTCATATCTTAGTTGTTTAATAAGTATTTCAAATTGTGAATAATAAAAAAAGTAAGGCATGATGTAATCGCTTACTTTTGTGTATACTTAACAATTCATTCAATTGTATTCACAATGTTATTTAAGCATATAAAACAAAATTTGTCATGAAAAAGTTCAGATTTTCAAATTAATTTGATAAAATATAAATAGATATTCGTTACTTTAATGATACTTATATATTAAAAAGATTAAAATGTAACCAAGATAGCAAGCACGGTCGGATAAACCATTTAGTTGTCAAAAATAAGTTGAACTTAACCAAAAATGATACAGAATTTGACATTAAAAACGGGACTGGAACAGAATTTTTCTTGAATTCATTGTCCCACTCCCGGTAAATGACTAAAACTGAGAAAAGCTTAATTTAAGCATCCTCCCAGTTTAGTTAATTACTGCACTTTTTGAAAAAAGCAGTTGTATATTATTGTCTCAGACTCAAATTAATCATTGTTATAAAGAGAGATTATTTGATATCTACGATTTTAACGTTAATTTCTCCACCGTTTGGTAAAGGCACACGTACTTCATCTTTTAAACTTTTACCAATTAGTGCTTTAGCCATAGGTGATTCGTTTGAGATTTTGCCGTTAAAGGCATCTGCTTCAGCAGAACCAACGATTTGGTAACTTTCTTCTTCATCTCCAGGTAATTCAATAAAAGTTACAGTTTTACCAATTTGAACAACATTGTTATCACCTGTATCTTCAATAATTAATGCATATCTAAGCATATGCTCGATACGTTGAATGTCTTGTTCAATGAATCCTTGTTCATCTTTAGCAGCATCATACTCAGAGTTCTCAGAAAGGTCACCAAAAGAACGTGCCACTTTAATTTTTTCTACAACTTCAGGACGTTTAACCGTTTTTAATTCTTCTAATTCTTTTTCTAATTGTTCATAACCCTCTTGAGTCATTGGATATTGTTTTTGATTTTCCATTATGTCATCTTCCTTTTTCAGTTAATATGTTTGAGTCAATTAAAATTTATTGAATACATTTATTTTTAATATACATTGTAACTTACTTATTGTTTACTAACCAATGTTTGAATTTTTGTTGTCATAATATCTATTGCTACTTTATTACTTCCACCTTCTGGAATAATAATGTCAGCATATTTCTTTGTTGGTTCAATGAATTGATTGTGCATTGGTTTAACAACATTTAAATATTGGTTAATGACCGATTCCATTGATCGACCACGCTCTTTAGTATCACGTACGAGTCGTCTTAGAATTCTTAAGTCTGCATCAGTATCAACGTATATTTTGACATCCATCATATCACGAAGTGTTTTATTTTCTAAAGCAAATATACCTTCTACGATAATAACATCTTTAGGTTCAAATGCAATGGTTTCATTACTTCGTGTATGATTTGTGTAATCGTACGTTGGAACTTCAACTGCATGACCATTACGTAAATCCTTTAAGTTTTCAATTAGCAAATCGTTGTCAAAGGCAAAGGGATGGTCATAATTTGTTTCAAGACGCTCTTCAAAAGTTAAATGTGATTGGTCTTTATAATAATAATCTTGAGCAAGAAGTGCAACACTATGTCCTTCTAAATTTTTCATGATTTCATTAGTAACTGTTGTCTTACCAGATCCAGAGCCACCGGCAATACCAATAATTGTTGTGTTTGCCATTATCTAATTTCCTTTCTCATCATGTTCTTAGGGTAAATTGGATGATCTACCTTAATTTGTACAATTTGAAGTGGATGACGTGCAGCATCTAATTGATTGCCTTCCTCATCGTATATGGCATCAATCACTTGTCTAAAGCTTTCAATTTCAGGTCCAAAGAATTCAATTTCTTGACCAGGTTTAAAGTGATTTCTTTGTTGAATAGTAGCAATATGCGTTGCCTCATCATAATCTAATACTAATCCACAAAAATCATAAGGTGATTTTTTATTTTGCTGAACACCAAACATTTGCTCTTCATAACCTGGTGTACCTTCAAAGAAAGCTGGCGCTGTATCTCTATTAGCACATTTATCTAATTCGATTAACCATTCAGGATTTATTTTAAAGTGCTCTGGATCTTCAGCATAGGCATCAATTACTTTTCGATAAACTGAAACCACAGTAGCAATATAATGTATCGATTTCATACGACCTTCTATTTTAAGCGAGTCAATGCCAATATCCATCATTTGCGGTATTGATTCGATTAATTTTAAATCTTTAGGACTCATAGCGAATGGGATAACGTCGCCCTCTTGATAATAAAGATCTAAATCACCATCATTGTCAACCTCTAACAAATCATAATCCCAACGACAACTTTGACAACATCCTCCTCTATTAGAGTCTCTCGCTGTCATGTGATTACTAAGTGTACAACGACCTGAATAGGCAATACACATAGCACCATGGATGAAAGCCTCAATTTCAATATCTACGTTCTCTTTCATTTCCTTCATTTCCATAGCGCCTGTTTCACGTGCTAATACCACTCGGTCTAATCCTTCTTCTTTCCAGAATTCTACAGCTTTAGTATTAGATAATGATTGTTGTGTTGATAAGTGTATTTCTAATTTTGGTGCAACTTGCTTACAAGTTTCTATGATTAAAGGGTCTGCTACAATAATACCTGTAGCTCCAGTTTTTTCTAATTCAATTAGATACGATTCCAACCCATCAATATTTTCATCATGTGCAATAATGTTAGTAGTCACGTAAATTTTAGCATTATATTGATTTGCAAATTCAACGCCCTCTTTAATTTCAGCCATTGTAAAATTATCAGCGTTAGAACGTAGACCATATTCTTGGCCACCTAAAAATACGGCATCTGCACCATAATGAACAGCAATTTTTAATTTCTCTAAATTACCAGCAGGCGCTAATAATTCAGGTTTTTTGATTTTACTTTTTACTTGAGATTGAACGTCAGTTAAAGTTTTCAAGTTTAGCGCCTCCTTTTAATATACGGTTTGTTTATAGAAGAATCCTTCGTCAAATGGACGATGTTCTGGTTGAATGTCTTCAATTGGGTCTACTAGCATAAATTTTTCATCTTCATATGCTTCAGGATCTTCATTGTATAAATCAATCGCTTCTCTGTATTGAGCTGTAACAACGTTGATATATTCTTCACTCTGTAATATACCGTCAATCTTAAATGAATCAATACCAGCTTCAAACAATGGTTCAAGCTCTTCGATTAAACAAATGTCATTCGGAGACATGATATGTGTGCCATTAAAATCCTCAAATACAGGATATTTATTATCACGTTCTTCGTCATAGAGTAATAGTTCACGTTCATCATTTTCACGTTTAATCTTCATTTGTCTATCTTGAAATGTATAATAGTTTCCAAGTAACATACGTTTAGATTGGAACATACATGTCATCCCGTGGACCTGAACTTCAATTTCAACATTTGCATTCTCTTTAATATTTATAATTTCATCTAAGTTTAATTCTCTGGCAAGAAGTGCACGTTTCGCACCGCGTTTACCCCAATAGTTACATTGGAAATAGTTGGTAACAATTGTTTCGGCATCCCAATTTAAAGGTATTGGATTTTGTTGATTTTTTACGTACATAACAACTGCAGGATCGCCAAAGATAATACGATCCACATTGATTTCGTGCAAGAAATTAATGTAGTCTTCCAATGCGTTTAAATGATAGTTGTGGAAAATACCATTTACAGCGACATAGATTTTTTTATCATGTTCATGTGCTAATTTAATTGCTTTTTTTATATCTTCTCGATTAAATTCTCCCGGTAATCGTAACCCAAATTTTTGCTCACCAATGACAAAGGCATCCGCGCCAATATCGATTAGTGTTTCTAAATGTGTTAAAGATTTAGGAGTAACGAGTAATTCCGTCATAATTATTCTCCTTTAATTGAAATAGCTAACCCATCATCCATATTGATAAAATTTGTACTGTAATTTTCTTGATTCATTAACCATTCATTAAATTTTTGGACTTTTTTCACCATTTGCTTAACATTTCTGGAACGAACAATATCTATGTTCGATACAAAACCGTGATATAAAACATTATCTGTAATCACTAGTCCACCTTTTTTTAATAATGGTGTATAATATTCAAAAAATTTTTTAGATTGCGCTTTAGCTGCATCAATAAAGATAATATCATATACTTTGTCATCGACTTGACTATATTGCTCTAAGGCATTGCCTTCTATTAATCGTATTTGTGATGAATAGCCAAAAGTTTCAAAATTTGCTTTAGCTTGCGTAATCATTTTCTCATCACGTTCTATTGTTGTAATTTGAATGTCATCTGATACGGATGCAAAATGCATTGAACTATACCCTACCGCAGTACCAATTTCCAATATATTTTTTGCACCATGGATTCGAATTAATTGTTTAATCATTTCTAGAGATAATCTGTCTACAATTGGTACAGCATTCTCTTCTGCATAGCTTCTTAATGATTCAATCTGATTATCTGTTTTAGATTGTATCTCCAATAAATATTGCTGATTAGCTTCCATTTACTTACTTCCTTTTTTAAGACAAAATGACATTAAAAAATAAACCAGTCTCTATTAATTAAGTTTTAATCACTGATGACTTATAAATAACCTAAATCAAATGACGTCAACTTATATGTATAATTGTATGACTGATTTAAATATTTATTAAAATACTTGTCTAGTTATAAGAATTTAACTTTAAATATTTTATCACATATTTGATTGTAAATTAAGGTGTAACAAGTAAAAAAACATGATTTTGTCAATCAAAAAGGAGCAGAAAAGAATTCGTTTTGAATTCTTTGTCCACTCCCACTACAAAATTATTGTGTTAACTCAGCTAAACATATGCGCTAAGTCCGTTAATTCATAATTTCGAATTGACAATTTAACTTCCATTCATCTATAAATGTGATGAATGAATGCATCATTTACTCTTCCATATTTGTATTTACTACTTCTTCAATCATGTCCCATTCTTCATCAGTTTCGATTGGTACTAATTTACCACCATCGCCTGATTCATCAGGTTCATTTATCATTGGAATAAGTTCAATCATATCATCGTCGTCTGATTGTGCGCCCTCTTCTGCTAAAATAACATATTCCTTTTTGAATTCTGGATGGTAAAATTCTAACATTTTGCGATATAAAACTTCATTACCATTTTCATCAAATAAAGTTAATAATTCTTCTTCATTGCTAATATCTAATTCTACGTCATGGTTGTGGTCATGATTATGTTCAGTCATCTTTATATCTCCTTTATTGGATTGAGTCTAAATAGCCTTGCAATATAAATACTGCTGCCATTTTATCAATTACTTTTTTTCTTTTTTGTCTTGAAACATCTGCTTCAAGTAATGAACGCTCTGCTGCCATAGTACTTAATCGTTCATCCCACATTATAATCTCTATATCAGGTAAGTTTTCTTGAAGTAACTCCTTGTATTTTAACGAAGCTTCTCCACGAAAGCCAATAGAATTATTCATATTCTTTGGTAAACCAATCACTACAGAACCAACATTATGTTCTTTAATGATAGCTACTAATTGGTCTATACCGAAATCTTCTTGTTCCTCGTTAATTCTCAGAGTGTCCAATCCTTGGGCAGTCCAACCCATTAAATCGCTAATAGCAATGCCAACTGTTTTACTACCTACATCTAAACCTAAAATTTTATGCGTTAACATGGACTATTTCTTGTTCTCTTTTAAGTAATTTGAAACGAGTTCTTCCATAATAACGTCACGATCAATGTGTCGAATCTGATTTCTAGCATCATTTTGACGAGGTATATAGGCTGGATCTCCAGAGAGTAAATACCCAACGATTTGATTGACAGCATTGTAACCACGTTCTTCTAATGTTCGGTGTACATTATTTAACACAGTTTCGACATTATCTTTAGGAATTTCTTCATAGTCAAACTTCATAGTTTTATCAATATTATCCATAGGTGCGACACTCCTCTATAACGGTTTATCTTACATACACCAATTTTACACTAGTTGATTACAAAGTTATAGTTTTTTAATGTAATCTTTAATAAAGCGTAATGCTTCTGAGATATTTTCAGGTTGCGTACCGCCACCTTGAGCCATATCAGGGCGACCGCCACCTTTACCACCAACGATAGGTGCCATGTTTTTAATAATATCCCCAGCTTTGATGCTGTCAGTTTGTTCTTTAGGTACAGTTGCGATTAATGACACTTTATCTCCTAAATTACTTGCTAAGATAATGATAGCATCTTGTTGTTTAGATTTAAAATCATCCATTGTTTGTCGGATTTCTTTAGCATTTGATACCTCGACTTCTGTAGCTAATACTTTAAATCCATTTATATCGTCAATTTGTTCCTCAATATTACCCATCTTAAGTGCTGTAATTTCTTTGTTGCGTTGCTCTAATTGTTTATGAAGTTGTTTTTCTTCTTCTTGTAACTGCACAATTTTATCAAAAACTTGATTGTCAGATTTTACTTTAACTTGATCTTTAACAGCATTAAATTTCGTTTGAATATCCTCTAAATAAAGGAATGCTGACTTACCAGTCAATGCTTCAATACGTCTAACACCCGCACCTGTTCCTGACTCGCTAACAATTTTGAAAAGACCAATTTCAGCAGTGTTACTTACGTGAATACCACCACATAGTTCTATTGAAAATGGCGCCATATTTACAACGCGTACAATATCACCGTATTTTTCACCGAATAAAGCCATAGCACCCATTTGTTTAGCTTCATCAATTGGCATTTCTTGAATATTAACTGAAATACCTCTCCAAATTTCTTCGTTAACACGTCTCTCAACACGATCTATTTCTTCTTGACTCATAGGACCAAAATGTGAGAAGTCAAAACGTAAACGTTCACTTTCGACTAAAGAACCAGCTTGGTTAACATGTTCTCCTAGTACCTCTTTTAAAGCAGCGTGAAGTAAGTGAGTGGCACTGTGATTTTTTTGAATATCTTTTCTTTCATCTCTATTTACACTTGCATCTACATTACTATTAATAGTAACTTGGCCGAATTGGACTACACCTTGATGTAAGTTTTGACCATTAGGTGCTTTAGTTACTTCGGTTACTTCTATTTCAAAGTTTTCATTGCCTACGGTTCCTTTATCAGCTACTTGTCCACCACTAACTGCATAAAATGGTGTTTCTTCCAAAATGAAGTAAACTGTTTCTCCAGGCTCAGCACTTTCAACTGATTCACCATTATAAATTAAATCTGTTAATGTTGTTTGATAATCTGTCGTTTCATAGCCAACGAATTTACTATTTGTAGTAATATTTTTGAGCACTTCACTTTGAATTTGCATTGATTGTGAACTTTGACGTGCTTCTCGAGCTCGTGTACGTTGTTGCTCCATTTCTACTTCAAATGTAGCCATATCTACAGAAATGTCTTCTTGACTAGCTAATTCTTCAGTTAATTCAATTGGGAAACCATACGTATCATATAATTTAAAAGCATCTGATCCGTTAATTTCGTTTGTTGAATCTTTGGCTTTAGCTAGTAAATGATTTAAAATTGCTAAACCTTCTTGAAGTGTTTCGTGGAAACGTTCTTCTTCAGATTTAATTACACGTTTAATAAAATCTGCTTTTTCTTTAACATTAGGGTAATAAGGTTCCATAATGTCTGCAACAATATCAACCAATTTATACATAAACGGTTCATTAATGTCTAACGTTTGACTGAATCGAACCGCTCTACGTAGAAGTCGACGTAATACATAGCCTCGTCCTTCGTTTGCAGGTAATGCGCCATCAGCTATTGCAAATGCAATCGTACGAATATGATCTGCGATGACTTTAAATGCTACATCATGCTCACTATTTTCTAAATACGTTTTGCCAGCGACATTTTCAACTTCATTAATAATTGGCATGAATAAGTCTGTTTCGTAATTAGTACGTACATTTTGAGACACTGATGCCATACGTTCAAGACCCATACCAGTATCAATGTTTTTATTTGGAAGTGGTGTATACGTATTGTCTTTATTATGATTAAATTCACTAAAGACTAAATTCCATACTTCTAAATATCTTTCATTTTCTCCACCTGGATACATTTCTTCGGCTGGATCATCTTGTCCATAGTCGTCTCCACGGTCATAGAAAATTTCAGTATTTGGACCAGAAGGACCTTCACCAATATCCCAGAAGTTACCCTCAATTCTGATAATACGACTTTCTTCTAAGCCAATTTCTTCATTCCAAATACGATAAGCTTCTGTATCTTCTGGATGAATAGTGACATATAATTTTTCTGGTTCCATTCCCATCCATTTTTCACTTGTTAGAAACTCCCATGCAAAATGAATTGCTTCTTTTTTGAAATAATCACCGATTGAAAAGTTACCTAGCATTTCAAAAAATGTATGATGTCTTGCAGTAAATCCAACATTTTCGATATCGTTGGTTCTGATTGCTTTTTGAGAGTTAACAATTCTAGGCTTTCTAGGTGTTTCTCTGCCATCAAAATATTTTTTTAACGTTGCTACACCTGAATTAATCCATAATAATGAATCATCATCAATCGGTACTAATGGTGCTGAAGGTTCAACCATATGTCCTTTTTCAACAAAGAAATCAATATATTTTTGACGAATTTCACTAGCCTTTAAATTTTTCATTATTTACACTCCTATTTCATCAATTTATTAAGAAAATAAAACAAAAAACGTTCATCCTCAAAAAGGGACGAACGTTCTCGCGGTACCACCCTAGTTATAAATGGTCTACCCTTAATCGATAAAATATCGTTAGGCAGAAGACAATTATCACTCAAATTCAATATGAAAATAACATGAAGTAGCGTTCAACAATATACATTGTACTTTACACCAACCAGTACATCTCTATATAAGTATGTATTGTCTACTCATCTTCATGCGAACTTAAGATTATTTTAAGTATTTTCAAGCTAAATGTCAACGCTCAGCAAAATCGTATGGGGATACATCACCCATATTGATCATTGGATTAATTTGATATATTGTAGATTCACTTAAAATAATTTCTTTTTCCTCAACTTCTAAATTCAACTTTTCCTCTGTATCTATTAATGAATTATCGCTATTTTGATGACGGTTAGCATTATTATTTTCAATTTCAAAATAGCTTAAAATTAAATGGCAAAGTTGCGTTTGACGTATTTGACCTTGGGTGTTTAGACCTATATCAAATGCTTTAGGATCACCGAGTAAAACAAGTGATTGTTTTGCCCTAGTGAGTCCTGTATACAAAATAGGTCTCTGCAACATTCTAAAATATTGCTTTACAATTGGCATGATGACTATCGGAAATTCAGAACCCTGTGATTTATGGATAGATGTACAATAAGCATGTGTTAATTCAAGTAAATCCTGTCTTGTGAAGGTGTTTTCATTCCCCTCAAAGTCTACTACAAGCACATCTTTGTTAAGTGCATTTTCTTTTGCCCAAAAGATTCCAACTATAACACCAATATCACCATTAAATATATTATCGTTAGGTCGATTGACTAATTGTAATACTTTATCCCCTTTACGAAATTTGATATCACCGAACTCTATTTCTCGCGTATCATCTTCCTTAGGGTTTAATATATCCTGTAACACTTGATTTAATCGTTTTATACCTGCACTACCTTTATACATCGGTGCTAACACCTGAATATCACTCATGTCATATCCTTTATTTACAGCACTTGATACTACTTTCTCAACAACTGAAGGTATTTGTTCTACGCCACAATTAATAAAACTTCTATCATGATAACGTTGTGAAATATCGATAGGTTCCCCATGCTTCATTCGGTGTGCTAAATCAATGATACTAGAGCCATCTTGTTGACGGTAAACTTCAGTTAAATTTACACGTGGAATTGCTTTAGAATCGATTAGATCTTTAAATACTTGGCCTGGTCCAACTGATGGCAATTGATCTTCGTCACCAACAAATACCACCTGTGCATCTAATGGCACTGCACTTAGAAACTGATGAAATAACCAAGTATCCACCATCGACATTTCGTCAATAATGATAAGTTTAGCTTTTATTTCATTATCTAATATATCTTCAGGTTGAGTATCCTGATTCCACCCAATTAAGCGATGTATTGTCATCGCTTCAAGTCCTGTTGACTCTTGTAAACGCTTAGATGCACGACCAGTTGGTGCAGCTAAAACGACTGGATAATCATCATCTTGATAATCAGAATAATTTAACGATAGGCCATGTATTTCAGCATATAATTCAACGATTCCTTTGATCACCGTTGTCTTTCCTGTACCAGGACCTCCTGTCAACAGCATAATTTTAGAATTAATAGCTGTTTGTAAAGCTTCTTTTTGAGATGGTGCATAATTGACATTATTGCTATCTTCTATTTCCCCTATATGCAATTGTAAATCAGATTGTTCTATTTCTTTTAACTTGTTCTTATAGGTTTGAATGCGATATAAATTTTGAACACTTTTTAATTCAGAATAATATAAACTAGGAATAGCAACACGATGATTATCGAGAATTAATTTGCTTTCTTCTGATAATTGTTGTAGAACATCTTCTAATTGTTGTTGCTCTATGGCCTCACCTTGCTGTTTGTTACTTAGAATTTGTTGCGTTACGTCGATGATATAGTCGTTTGATAAATACGTGTGACCTTGCTTAATGCATTCTTCTTCAAGTGTATATAACAATCCTGCTTTTAATCTTTCTTGATCATTAAAGGCAATCCCATTATTTCGCGCTAAAATATCAGCCTTTTGAAAACCAATTCCTTTAACATCATATACGAGTTGATATGGATTATTCTCAAGTACTTGAAGGGTGTCAGATTGATAAAATTGATAAATCGCCATTGATAATTTAGGTCCAAAGCCTAAATCATGTAGTCGAATCATTATTTTTTCAGACTCTTGATTGGCATTGATTTGATCAGCAATCTGCTTTTGCTTCTTTTTAGGTAAATTGGAAACTTTTTCTAAAACAGATGCATCAGACATAATATCATTGATCGCATTTTCACCAAGCGTGTTCACTATATTTTGAGCAGTCTTTTTTCCTATCCCTTTAAATAAATCACTTGATAGATATGTAATTATTGCATCTTTAGTTTGTGGTACTTCTTTCTCAAACGTATCAGCCTTCAGTTGCTTACCGTAACGTGGATGCTCTACAACTTGACCTTTAAAAGTGTAGACATCTCCTTCAACAATATTTGGAAAGAACCCTACAACTGTTGGTAAATTACCAAATGATTCATTTGTTTCAATTGTATCCACTTTAATGACTGTATAAAAATTATCATTATTCTGAAATAAAATAGCATCTACAGTACCTTTAATCATTGAATAATCAAATAGTGTAGGGTCTGACATATTACTCCTCCTCGTTCTTTATTGCTTCAAAGGTCTTCTTAGCATGTTGGCTTAATACGTGTTCTGGATCAATAGATATAGCCTTATCAAAATATGATATGGCTAATTCAATGTCTTCTGTATGCATATATATAGCTAAACCAAGATTATATAGTGCATCTACATGTTGTGAGTCTATTGATAGCACTAACTTTAATTGTTGAATCGCTTGTTCAAACATTTCTAAATGACATAATGCTAAACCATATTGAAACTGAACTTCAGCATCACGATTAGGTTCTAATTCTGCTGCAGTCATAAAGAAAGGTAATGATTCTTTAGGTGCATCTAATTGATTAAATGACATCCCAATCATGTAATTCGTATCTATTTTATCCATATCGTATTTAGATGCCAATTGATATAGCTTAATGGCATCGCGGTATTTACCTTGATCATAGTATAGATTAGCTAAATTATAATATACAGGTCCATTTTTATCATCAATTGCAAGTGCTCTTTGGAAAAATCTTTCAGCCTTTTCCACTTCATTAACGTCAGCGAGTACGATTCCTGCATTAATATAATTTTCAATTGTATTCGGTTCTTCTTCTATGTTTTCGAATAATGCTTTTAATGCAGCTTCAAGTTGACCGTTCTGAATCCATTTATAAATTGTTTCTTGTTTCGTTATCATATTTTCACCCAATTCTTTAATCATCGTTTGTATTGATTTAAAACGTAAAAATAAAGATGGAGTAGTATGTGAAATCTTAGATGATTTCATTACACTCCACCCTCTGTTTTTTTAATTAAACAACATAACTCAATTGACCTGTTGTTTTAAATACATCATCGATTGTTGCGCCACCTAAACAAACTTCCTCATCGTAAAATACAACCGCTTGTCCTGGCGTTATCGCACGTACTGGTTCATCAAATGTTACACGTAAAGCATCCTGACTTTCACGTTTAACAAACACCTTAGTATCTTTTTGGCGATATCTAAATTTGGCAGTACATTCAAATCCATTTTCTAAATCAACTGGATTAACGAATGAGAAATCAGATGCAATAAGATAATCACTATAGAGTGCATCATGATGGAAACCTTGTTCAACATATAAAATATTATCTTTTAAATTCTTGCCAACTACGAACCATGGATCACCGTCTCCGCCAATTCCAAGACCATGTCTTTGACCAATTGTGTAATACATTAATCCACTATGCATACCTTTCTTTTCTCCGTCCAATGTACGCATTTCTCCAGATTGAGCCGGTAAATATTGTGATAGGAATGTTTTAAAATTACGTTCTCCAATAAAACATATGCCTGTTGAATCTTTCTTCTTAGCCGTTGCTAAATCTTGTTCCTCAGCAATTTTTCGAACTTCTTTTTTCTCAATATCACCAATTGGGAACATCACTTTTGATAATTGTTGTTGTGACAATTGATTTAAGAAATAGGTTTGATCTTTATTATTATCAATACCTCTTAACATTTCCACATGACCATCGTCATGACGACGTATTCTTGCATAATGTCCAGTTGCCACATAATCAGCACCTAATTTAAGTGCATGCTCTAAAAATGCTTTAAATTTAATTTCTTTATTACACATAACATCCGGATTAGGTGTGCGTCCTTTTTTATATTCATCTAGGAAATAAGTGAAGACTTTATCCCAATATTCCTGTTCGAAATTAACCGCATAATATGGGATGCCAATTTGATTACATACTGCGATGACATCATTATAATCTTCAGTTGCTGTACAAACACCATTCTCATCAGTGTCGTCCCAGTTTTTCATAAATATTCCAATAACATCATACCCTTGTTCTTTTAAAACATGGGCAGTGACTGAACTATCAACTCCACCAGACATACCAACAACTACACGTATATCTTTGTTTGACACATTTATTCCTCCTTAAATTTATGATATATTTTATGAATTTCAGCAACGATATATTTAATTTCTTGTTCAGTTGTTAATTCGTTAAAACTAAATCTTACAGAGTGTTTCGCACGCTCTTCATCTTCATACATTGCTGCTAGAACATGTGAAGGTGTAGTTGAGCCAGCTGTACAAGCTGAACCCGACGATACATATATATTTGCTAAATCCAGAAGTGTTAACATCGTTTCCACATCTATAAATGGGAAATACAAATTGAGTATATGACCAGTTGTGTCTACCATTGAACCATTGACCTCAAACGGTATTGCTCGTTCTTGCAAACTAACTAGAAATAATTCCTTTAACTGCATTAAATGTAAATTATTTTGATCTCTATTATCGTTTGCTAGTGCTAACGCTTTAGTTAAGCCTACAATTTGTGCCACATTTTCTGTGCCGGCACGTCTTTTAGTTTCTTGTTCCCCACCTAACTGTGAATACACAATTGGTGTTTGGTCTCTAACTAATAGTACACCCACGCCTTTTGGACCACCAAATTTATGCGCCGTTAAACTCAAAGTATCCATTTTAAAATCTTCAAAGCTGACATCTAAATGTCCAATTGCTTGGACAGCGTCAACATGCAACAAAGCATTCGATTCGCTAACGATATCTTCAATATCATACATTGGTTCTACAGTTCCAACTTCATTATTAACAAACATTATCGAAACTAAGATTGTATCACTCGTTAATGCTTCTTTAAGTTGATCTAAATCCACTGTACCTGTATCATCGACATCTAGATAAGTCACATCAAAGCCTTCTTTTTCTAATTGTTCAAAGACGTGTAAAACAGAATGATGCTCGATTTTAGTAGTGATAATGTGATTTCCAAGATGTTGATTTGCATAGACTAACCCTTTGATAGCGGTATTATTTGATTCAGTAGCGCCACTTGTAAATATAACTTCACTTGGCTTTGCATTTAGTAAGTTAGAAACTGTTCTTCTTGATTCATCTAAATAACGACGTGCGTCTCTTCCAATTGAATGAATAGATGATGGATTTCCGAAATGCGACTTGTAAATTGCCATCATTTCTTCTACAACCTCTGGTTTTACCGGTGTAGTTGCAGCATAATCTGCATATACTTCCATTATTAAGTACACTCCTCACAATATTATCAATGTTCCTATAATAGCACCTGTAAACAATTTTTTCTATATAGTTGTTTATAAACATATAACGTTTTATTAATTTTCATTTTAACATTCAATTAGAAACAAATTTAACCCATTCAATAATAAATTTGTAAAAATGGAATTAATAATACGAATAGACGCAACACTTATATTCTATACGCGTTTTAAATATATAAAGTGAGATGGGAGTGGGACAGAATTTATTTTATTCGTCGTAACCCCAGCTTGCTTTGCTTG